>JBPCJY010000106.1:0-17035 GCA_051004815.1 Ktedonobacteraceae bacterium | reverse complement strand
GCTCAGCCCTTCCCCGCGGGACGTGGCTCACAGAGCCGCGTCGTGTATAGTAGGGGCGACCCTGGCGGTCGCCCTGGCGGGGAACTGAACCGCTTGTCAACCCTTAAGTTGACGCCTAAAAGTGATGCCCCTTGTGGGCATCAGGTTCTCCGCCTTGCAACCAGGCTTCCGGATGGGTATCAGGTTCTTCGCCTTGCAACCAGGCTTCCGAATAAGCCCTGAAATTGTGAAATATTACCTATGCAGTAACGCCGCTTCATGCTATGCTGGCACTGACTTCGTCTGTCCAAAAATTGAACATATGCAATGCTTAAAAATAGGGGTGTCATATGCGGCGGTGCTTAAATCCCAAAAATCCGCATAAAAATACGAACGTACTCTCGCCTGTTGTCGCGACTACGAACGATGCTTCCCGCTCATCTACTGATGCTGACGTTGACGCTGACGCCGACATCGAACGCGCACAAACGCTACAGGAGCGGCAAGATGAGCAGATAACGTGCCAGTTTTGTAAATATTTGCTCGCGGGCGCATTATTGGGCGATTGCCGGGTGACCAGGTGGATAGGCTCCGGCACTTTTGGCGATGTGTACGAGGCGGAACAATTGCCGCCGTTAAGCCGTCGTGTCGCCATTAAAGTCATGGCGATTGAACACGTTGCCGATGGGCGGGCCGCCGAACTGTTTGCCCATGAAGTGCGCTCTATCGCGGCCCTTGACCATCCCAATATTTTACCAGTGCTGCGCGTCGGCGCGATAGCCGAGGGACGACCATATTTGGTGATGAAGTACGCGGCCAATGGCTCACTGCAAAATTTCTGTTCGTCTCTCCTACCACCCTACTCTGTATTGCCCACCTCGGCGACGCCCACCCCACAGCAGCACGACGTATCACCGCAACCTATCCCCGCTACGAAAAGCCTACTTAAGCCACCGCCCGAAGCGGATCAGCAGCGCGAAAGCAAAGACAGCGAAGATAAGCCCACAATTGTTGAACCACTCGCAACACCTTTAGGGCAAGATACTGTGCTCATTGGTGATACCGTCATCGCCGCCTCTTCCCTTTCTCAGCAAAACACCCGTGTCAGCGATGAGACGTATGATACCGTACAAGGCCCGGTAACATCCGCCGTGTTGGCAACAACGACCTTGACGCCACAGCAACTCCTGCCCTATCTTGAAGGGGCTGCTGCCGCTTTGCAATATGCTCACGACCATGGCATCATTCACCTGGATGTCAAACCTGCCAATCTATTGCTGGATAGCTCAGATCGCCTGCTCCTGGCCGACTTTGGTGTTTCCGCGCTCCTGGAAGGCTATACCCATGCCTCGCTCCAGGGCTATGTCGGAACACCGCTCTATACCGCACCGGAACAGTGGTTGGAGCAACCGCGTGCCGCCAGCGATCAATACGCTCTCGCGGTGACGTGCTATCAATTGCTCACAGGACGCGCCCCTTTTACGGGTAATCTGTATTCGATCATGCACGGCCATATCCAAACGCCGCCGCCCTCTCTACGACAATTCCAACCACTCATTCCTGTAGAGGTTGAAGAGGTGATCTTGCGTGGCCTGGCAAAGGAGCCGACGAGCCGTTACAAGGACATTCAGAGCTTTGCGCGTGCCTATCGTGCCGCCGTCGAGAGTTCCTCCGGTTCGCAAACGGATGCCAAAGAGCAGCATTACGCCACCCAAAAGCTGTCCAACAAGGACGAGCACATCGACGCACTGTTAGCATTGCCAACATCCATCTTGCCTTCTGCTGAAGCGGAGCCGCAATCTTCACACGTTACCGTTAGCGATGGGCCGGAGCAGAGGCCGCGACAGCACGAGGTGGTATTGGCTCAAGCAACGACCCTTGACGATGGGGCTAGCGTTGGTACGCTGCAACGTGGCCGCGAGCAAGAGCAACCAGAAATAGAAAAACTCCATCCGCGTAAGAAATCGCCCTGGCGCAATGCTCTGCTTGTTTTGCTTGTGGTCTTGCTGCTCGCCAGTAGCGTGTTGGGTGGTCTCTGGTTTACCAATCCCTGTGTGCTGGGTTTCTGTCCGGCGATGGCGTTGAGCGCAACAACTGTGCAGTTGAATAACAGCGATACCCAACAAGTTACCATCCGTAACACAGGCAATGCCGCTCTGCATTGGTCTGTTATGAACCAGGGTCATGTCCCCTGGCTAAAACTTCTACAGCTGAACGGTGTTGTAGCTCCGGGTAAAACGGGTGCTTTTACCATCGCCAGCAACTCCTCAAGCGAGCCAAATGGTCATTACGAAACGGGGGTGCAGGTGCTGGGCCAGGGAGTGCAGACACAGTTTATTGACGTGCTCATGCAGGTGCAAACAGGCTTACAAGCGGTCAAAGTGCAGGCGACCGGCACTGATTTCACGACGAACCAGGGCAGCTTGCAGCCCACCTCGCAAAAAATTACCATTACGAACAAGAGCGGGCAGACGCTATCCTGGTTGATTAGCTATAGCGAGAACACCTGGCTCGTGGTCACGCCGAACCAGGGTACACTGGCAAATGGCAAGTCGGCTACACTAACTGTTACCGCGAACACTCAGAACCTTTCGCCCAATACCTATGTTGCCAGGCTGGCCGTGATAGGAAGTATCGGCAATCAGCCAGAGCAAAATGTTTTAGGCTCATTCACTATCACCTTAGATGTGTCACCGTTACTTAGCTCTACCGCTACCGCGGGGACGCAGCTTTCACCTACGCCGACGGCACCGGCCTACCAGTTTCCGTCATATAACGCCCAGGCTACCGCTTCGCCCAATGCGCTGGCTGGGAAACGTTCCGGGCATAGCATGGTGTGGGATGCTCGCGATGACCTGCTGCTGGTCTTCGGCGGCATCAATAACCAGGGAGCCGTTTTGAATGATCTCTGGGCATATAGTCCGAGCATCGGCAGTTGGACACAATTGAGTGCGGCGCAAACTGTGCCAAACGGGAACACCTGTGGTACTGTACCGGCCCCACGTATGAATGCCGCCATGGTATGGGATAGCGTTGACCAGAAAGTGTTGCTCTACGGTGGCGTAGACACCAGCAATACATATTTCGGCGACCTGTGGTCGTTTGATCCCGGCACAAAAGCCTGGACGGCCTTGCAATGCTCCGGCGGTAGTCTAGGAGCGCGGGCATCCAACGCCGTGTGGGATGGGCAGCATATGCTCTTGCTGGGCGGCACGAATACCAGTGGTCTCTTGAAAGACTTCTGGGCGTACACACCCTCCGCGAGCGGTGGTAGCTGGCAACAACTGGCCGCTTTTCCTGTGGGGCCGCGTAGCTATCAGACCATCGTCTGGGATAGTCATGATAATCGCCTCTACACCTTTGGTGGCCTGGATTCCAACGGACTCCAGCAGAGCGACTTCTGGATGTACAGCACGACGAGCAGTTGGGTGAAGGTAACGCCCAGCAGTACCAATAATCCCCTCGGTCGCCAGGAGGCCATCGGTGCCTGGGACAGCAAGAACAACGTCTTTCTTATGATGGGTGGCTGGGAAACTGGTCAAGGCGTCCCTTTCTGGGGTGTATGGGCTTTTGATCCCGTGCAGAACGCTTGGGGTCTGGTAACTCCCCTCTATCCTGATGCCAACGGGCAGTACACCGGCCCCCACATCATTCCAGGACGCACCGCCGCCACAATGGTCTGGGATGCCAGCAACCAGCGAGCCTACATCTATGCCGGAAACAGCAGCTACAAAGGCCGCAACAACCTGAACGACCTGTGGACGCTTTACTAAGCTATCAAATTCTGTTGAGGACTACAGAAAGGATAATGAATGATGTCGGAAAGTAATACCCCTGCTGTTCCTCGCATGAACATTCGCGGTTTTTTACCAAGCATTCTCATCAATGGAGCTGTTCCATTGGCAATCTACCTGATTTTGAAGCATTATAACTATTCCGACCTGATTGCGCTCAGTGCCTCGGTACTGTTTCCGGTGATCGGTTCTGTCATCAGCATTGTGCGTCAGCACACGTTAGACCTCATAGCTGCTATTGCCTTGGCGGGTATTGCCGTCAGTATTATTGCCGTCTTCCTGGGCGGTGATCCAAAGATTCTGCTCATTAGAGAGTCATTCATAACCGGCGCGCTCGGTATCGCCTGCTTTGTTTCGCTGCTGTTTCCCAGACCGCTCATGTTCTACTTCGGTCGGTACTTTGCTACAGCCAATGATCCTGCTAAAAGAGCCAAGTACAACGAGCTTTGGCGGTATCCCTACTTCCGTTTTGTCAACCGCGTGATCACCGTCGTCTGGGGAGTCTCGTATGCTGGAGAGTTCATTCTCCGCGTCATCCTGGTGTATACGTTGCCAACCGCCGTCGTTTTAGCGGTCTCTCCTATCATTCTAGGCGGTCTCACCATTCTCACTATCGTCTGGACTTTCGCGTATGCTCGGCGAGCAGCAGCAAGGGATTAAGTGTAGTGATAGCATATTAACGTTGAGCTGTACTAAGCCACCTGCTGCTGCTCTTTGCGGATGAATAGCAACAGCAGCCCCGCGACAATATAAGAGCCAGCCATTGTCAGGAAGGCAGCGTCAAAGCCAAAACGATCTATCATCCAGCCCAGGATACCACTCCAGATCGAACCAACGCCAAAAGCCAGGGCGAAATAGAGTCCAAATGCCGCATCTCGCATCTCAGGTGGCGCGTAGTCAGCGAGATACGCCTGCAAGAGAGGGCTTTCCGCGTAGACCGCGAACCCCATCAGTAATAATGAAAGCGGGATGAGCCAGATGGGCATACCTGGCCTCGCCACGATAACAAAGAGTACCGTAGTAATGGTCGATGCTCCATAAAAGAACAACAAGAGACGCCGCCGTCCCGCTTTATCTGAGAGGCGACCGCCAATCAACGGGCCAAGCACACTCCCAACCAACAACAGGGTAAAAAGAACGCTGATGGTTCCACCATTGAGGTGTCGTATGTTCTGTAGATACAGCGGCACATACGTAGTGACATTGCCCAGGCCGCGACCACCGGCGGCGATGATGGAGACGAGCATGATGATCGCCAATGTGCGACTGCACAGAGGCTGAAACAGTGCCTTGAGACCATCCTGCCAGGACGAGCGTGTTGCCGTGTCAACAGTCTTAATGCTAATACGCCGATCAAGCAGGTCTCGTTCATCGACGATAATTAGGATAGCGATGCCAATGATAATGCCAGGCAGGGCCGCGAGGTAGAGCACGGGACGCCAGCCCCACAGTCCGAGCAGTGGCCCGGCAATCAATGGCACGGCGAGGGTGCCAATATTCCCGCCAGCAACGTGCCATGCCAGCGCATAGCCATGGCGTTTACGTCCATAGCGGTCGGTCAAATACGAACTGCCGACTGGATGTTGCGGTGCGCCCGCAATGCGCGTGAGCATACTCCACGCCATCAGCGACCAAAAACCAACGATGGTACCCGTGAAAAAGGTACTGATGCCGACCAGTATATTGCCCACACCCAGCATCACCTTGCGCAACACATAACGACCGAGCAGCCCAAAAGCAATCTGTAAGAAACCGCCCACAGCATTCGGGATGGCGACAATCAAGCCGATTTGCGTATAGCTGAGGTGGTACTCGACCTGAATGATCGGATAAATCAACGGCATCAGCACCGACATCGCATGAATGACGGCATGGGCCGCGCTGACCAGGGTTAAGTCGCGTCCAGCAGCAGGAATGGCAGTAATCGGGTCCTCTTGTACATTGTTGTCAATCGAAGATAATTCTGTTCGCCTCGTTTGTTCCATCTAAGCTCCCTCTCAAAAAGTGTATCATATGCTGGGAGAGTTATCGAGGGGCATACTGCACAAAATCACCTCGCCATCTGTAGGAGAAATAACTATCCTCTCTCACAGACCCTGTTAAATAACTGCCCTACTGTGCTATCCTATACATGTCGATTTGTGGTATAGGTGGCCATACGGCCATCCTCAATATAGGTTCTCTGAATGAAAAAAGAATACCTTCGCCAAATTAAACTTGTGCGTGGCCCTCTCATCCTTACGATTCTTTTGGCAAGCCTGGGGATGGTCATAACACTGGCGCAGATGAACTTCCTGAGCAGCATTGTTGCTAAAGTTTTCCTGGGTCACGCACCTTTCGCCCAGGTTGAACCTCTGCTCTTTCTTCTCCTGGTTGCCATTCTTGTGCGAGTGGGTCTGTTATGGGGGCGCGAAGTCAGTGCGCAACATGCCGCCATCACGGTCAAATCCGCCCTGCGCCAACGCCTCTTCGCCCACCTCTTACAACTCGGCCCCACCTATTGCAAAGGCGAAGCTACCGGCGAATTGATCGCCACGCTTAGTGAAGGTATTGAGCATCTGGACGCCTATATCAGCCGCTACCTCCCGCAAATTGCGCTCTCCATCTTGCTGCCACTGCTCATTGCCGCCTACATTCTCTCCTTCGACTTGACAAGTGCCCTGCTCTTGCTTGTTACCGGCCCCATCATCCCCCTCTTAATGATCCTTGTCGGCAGCTATGCTGAGAAACACGTTCAACATCAATGGCTCGCCCTGGCTCGCATGAGTGCGCAACTCCTGGACATGGTGCAGGGCCTGACAACACTCAAACTTTTTGGTCGCAGTGGCAGCGCACACCAGCGCATTGCCCAACTCAGCGACGCGTTCCGTCTGCGCACAATGTCCGCCCTGCGCATCGCCTTTCTCTCAGGTATGGTGCTGGAATTCATGACCTCCGCTGCCATCGGACTGATCGCCGTCACACTCGGTATTCGTCTACTCAATAACGATATCTCTTTTCAGCACGCTTTCCTCGTCCTGCTCCTCACACCGGAATTTTATCGTCCCTTGCGCGAACTTGGCACCCACCACCATGCAGGCATGGAAGGAAAAGCCGCCGCTACCCGCATTAGCGCAATACTGGAGACACCCATACCCATACACTCTGCCGCGTCGTCCTCGCAACACCTTGGAAGCCCACTCTCCATAACCTTCACCGACGTCACCTATACCTACACAAACAGTACACGTCCGGCTCTGCAAGACATCACTATAACCCTCCCGTATGGCTCCTGTACGGCTGTAGTGGGACATAGCGGAGCCGGGAAAAGCACGCTCGTGAATCTCCTCCTGCGTTTCATTGAGGCCCAGGACGGCCAGACCTCTGCCAATGGCATTCCCATCGCCGAGCTACCCATCGAACTGTGGCGCGAGTATATTGCCCTTGTCCCGCAGCGGCCCTACCTTTTCTCTGGCAGCATACGCGACAATATCGCCCTGGCCCGCTCTGATGCAACCGAGCAGGACATTGCGCAAGCCGCGAAACTCGCGGGCGCGACAGAGTTCATCAACCAGCTTCCGCACGGCTACGAGACCGAAATCGGCGAACGCGGAACACGCCTCAGTGCGGGACAGCTTCAGCGACTTGCCATCGCCCGCGCCTTTCTCAAAGATGCCCCCTTGCTCATCCTTGACGAGCCAACCTCAAGCCTCGATCCTGAAAGTGAGCAACTCATTCGGCTCGCGGTCGAGCGTTTAAAGCACAATCGGACCGTCCTCATCATCGCCCATCGCTATAACACCATTGCCAATGCCGATCAAATCGTCGTCCTGGAAAACGGCAAGCTGGTTGAGGTCGGTGAACCATCTACCTTGCGACAGCAAGATGGCGTATATGCTCGTCTCATGAACACCCACCATATGAATGTGCAAAGAAAGATGGAGATCTCTCTATGAGAATATTCCTGCGCCTGCTGAAATTTCTCTCTCCATATCGTGGGCTTGTGGCACTGACCATCGTGCTTGGTTGTGCCATGGTTGCCAGTAATATGGCTCTGCTGGGCATGGCGGCTTATGTCATTGCGGCAGCCGCACTTGGGCCTCTGCTCGTCCTGCTCACTGTGCCTATCTTCATTGTCCGCGCTATGAGTGTTACGCGGGCTACCTCGCGCTATGCTGAGCGTCTGCTCTCGCACTCCATCACCTTCCGCCTGCTGGCTGGCTTGCGTGCCTGGGTCTATAGTTGCCTGGAACCTCTGGCACCCGCCCATCTACTCACCTATCGCAGCGGTGACGTGCTGACTAGCCTGGTCTCAGATGTCGAAGAGTTACAGAATATCTACCTGCGCGTCATTTCACCCATCATCGTTGCCCTGGTCATTAGCTTGCTCACCTTTTACATCTTCGCCATCTTCAGTCCTCTTCTGGCCTGGACTGCCCTGGCCTTTCTCGTTGCCAGCGGCATCGGCATCCCATTGCTCGCGTCCCTGCTCTCAAACCGCCTGGGTACGCAACAACTCGCGCTTCGTTCAGCATTAAATGTACAGGTCGTGGATGGCATCCAGGGCGTGCAAGACATCCTCGCCTATGGCCGCGCCGACGACCAGCAACAGAAAATTGCCTCCCTCACCACCGAACTTGCCCAGTTACAGCGGCGCATGGCATGGATCGCAGGTCTGCAACAGGCTCTCAATGAACTGATGATGCACATGGCACTCTGGACGTTGCTCATCCTGGCTATTCCTCTCGTGCTAGCCCATGCAATCGATGGTGTCTACCTGGGCTTTCTCGCTCTTCTCATCCTTGCCAGCTTTGAAGCCATCCAACCGCTAGGTTCGGCCTTCCAATTCCTGGGCAACTCCATCGCCGCCGCTCAACGACTCTTCCACATTACCGATGCGAGCCCAGCGGTGCTTACACAGGTAGGTTTTCCGGGGAGTGAGGTGGAAACCTCTCGTTCGTGTGTAGGGACAGGGGGACGCGGGGATGAGGAAATCCTGTCTGGGGGACAGGTAAAGGGGGCCTTGTGCCTGTCCGCACCCTGTCTGGGGGACAGGTATTGGGGGTCTGGCTCCTTCCCACAAGATGAGGACAGGCACAAGGCCCCCACTCCGCCGCAACCCAGCCCCCTGTCCCTACGCACTACGAAAAACCTACCCGTGCAAGACCTTGGGGTGGGGTCAGATGGGCGTTCCAACCTTGAGTTTGACCACGTCCACTTCTCGTATAACGAAGATGAGGACGAAGTACTGACTGATATCAGCTTTCATGCTCAGCCCGGCACATGCATTGCTATCGTCGGCCCCAGCGGCTCTGGTAAAAGCACACTTGCCAGCTTAGCACTGCGCTTTTGGCAGCCCACCCAGGGCATTATTCGCCTCGATGGGCAAGATATGCGCAGCATCCCGGAGGACGAGCCGCATAACATGATTAGTGCCGTACCCCAGGAGACCTATCTCTTTAACAACACCATACGTGCGAATTTACTGCTCGCGAAACCCACTGCCAGCATGGAAGAGCTTGAACGCGTCCTGGCACAAGCACAACTCACTGCTTTTATTCACCAGCTTCCCCTCGGACTTGAAACATATGTGGGCGAGCACGGTCTGCGACTATCAGGGGGAGAACGGCAACGCCTCGCGATTGCACGCGCCTTGCTCAAGGATGCCCCCTTGCTCATTCTCGATGAGGCCACCGCACACCTCGATCCGTACACCGAACACGCGTTCCTGCAAGCCCTGGTTGGCCTCATGCACGAGCGCACCACTGTGATGATTACCCACCGCCTCGTGGCAATGGAACACATGGACGAGATACTGGTACTCCACCATGGTCACATCTGTGAGCGCGGCACACACCAGCAACTCCTGGCTGCTAATGGATTATATCGGAAGATGTTCGACCTACAGAACGGCATGTTAGTCTTCGCGGAGGAAATATAATATGGATATAGCCACCATTCTTTCACGGCTCCAATTCGCTTTCACCATCGCCTTTCACTATCTCTTCCCGCAACTGACCATGGGGCTGGCACTCCTGTTGCTACTGCTCAAAACGCTCTACCTCTGGCGTCACGATGAGCGTTTCAACACGAGTGCCCGTTTTTGGGCCAAGATATTTGCTATCACCTTCGTCGTGGGAGTCGTCACAGGCATTCCGATGGAGTTTCAATTTGGCACCAACTGGGCTCGCTTCTCCGTCTTTGCCGGCGACATCATCGCGCAAACGCTGGCGATGGAAGGCGCGTTTGCCTTCTTCATCGAATCGGCCTTCCTCGGCATCTTCTTGTTCGGAGAAAATATCTTCGGCCAGCGTATGCACTGGTTCGCAGCCTTCATGGTCTGGCTAGGTACCTGGGCCTCCGGGGGATTCATCATTGCCTCCAATGCCTGGATGCAGCATCCCGTTGGCTATACCCTTGCCGCCAATGGCCGCCTCCATATCTCCAACTACTGGGCCGTGCTGACCAATCCTTGGATACTCCCACAATATATGCATACGATGAGTGGGGCCGTGCTCACTGGCTCCTTCTTCATGGCAGGGGTGGGTGCCTACTACCTGCTCATAAATCAGCATCTCGATTATGCACGTATATTTGTTACACTGGGCGTCACCGTCGGTCTGCTAGCCAGCATTTTTCAACTTGCCCCCAGTGGAGATTTGGAAGGACAACAGGTTACGACCTATCAGCCCGCCAAGCTTGCCGCCATGGAAGGTCTTTTTCAAACACAGAACGGGGCTGGCATCGTCATTATCGGACAACCTAATACCGATAATGGCACCCTCGACAATCCCATTATCTTTCCCAATGTACTCAGTTTCTTGACCTACCGCCGCTGGACCGCCGAGGTCAAGGGACTCGATGCCATTCCTCCTGACCAGCGTCCCGACTCTATTGCCCTGCTCTATTATAGCTATCACATTATGGTTGGACTGGGCACTATCTTTATTGCTATTATGGGATTCGCGGTTCTCCTGTTACTCTGGCGAAAACGCCTCTTTCAAACCCGCTGGATGCACTGGATTCTGCTGCTGGCTATGCCTTTTCCCTTCCTCGCCAACACCGCAGGCTGGTTCACCACCGAGCTCGGTCGTCAACCCTGGATCGTCTTTGGGCTGCTCCATACTGCCCAGGGTTCCTCACCGACCGTCTCATCGGGAAACGTTCTCTTTACACTGATTGGCTTTGCAGGCATGTACCTCCTGCTTGGTCTGGCCTACGTTTTCCTGGTGGTCTTTGAAGCCCTACGCGGCCCAACATTATCGGAAGTAAAGGCAGAGGCTCCACAGTCGGCAGATGGGCTTTCTGACACCATCGTGTAGTGGCGCAATGCTTTGCGCGCAGCAGGAGAAAAGGAAAAAACAATGCAAACATTATGGTTTATCCTCGTTGGATTTATGCTCACCATGTACGTGGTATTGGACGGCTTCGACCTGGGAGCCGGTGCCATCCACCTGTTCGCCGCGAAGAATGATGATGAACGTCGCCTGATTCTACGCGCCATTGGGCCAGTGTGGGACGGCAACGAAGTCTGGCTCATCGCCGCCGGTGGCACTCTCTTCTTCACCTTCCCCGTTCTCTACGCTTCCAGCTTCAGCGGCTTCTATTTGCCGCTCATCATCGTCCTCTGGCTGTTGATGCTTCGTGGTGTCGCCATCGAACTGCGCTCACGCATCCACAATCCCGTCTGGGCCTCCTTCTGGGATGGTCTCTTCTTTATCGGCAGTTCTCTGCTCGCCATCTTCTATGGAGCCGCGCTGGCAAATATCCTCCGTGGCGTCCCGCTCAATAGCCAGGGCTATTTCTTCGAGGCTCTCTTTACGGATTTCAATCCTTTCAGTGCCACACCCGGTATCCTCGATTGGTACACGATCCTCGTCGGCTTGTTCGCACTCGCGACCCTTGTCACCCATGGGTCCACATATATCGCCGTCAAGGTTCCCGACCCGCTCAGTTCCCGTACACGTCGCATCGCTCGCATTTCCTGGATCGTGACCATTGTACTTGCGATACTCGCCACCATTGCCACATGGACCGTGCAACCACAGATACGCGACAATTTCTTTGGTCATCCCTGGGGCTTCATTTTTCCCCTCATTGCCCTGGCGGGACTCGCCGCTATAGGCTACTTCCACGCCACGCGTCGCGACCTCCCCGCCTTTTTCTCGTCGTGTGCCTTCATCGTTGGGATGTTGGCCAGTGCTGCCTTTGGCTTGTACCCCCTCGTTCTCCCAGCCGTCAACCCTGCCAACAGCCTGACCATCCAGAATGCATCGGCCTCACAATACGGACAAGCCGTCGGCTTAGTCTGGTGGATCATCGGTATGTTGCTCGCCATCGTCTACTTTGTCCTGACCTACCGCCTCTTCTGGGGCAAAATCAGCGTCGATAGTATCGGAGGCTACGAATAGCATGAGGTGCGCATATCAGGGTCTGTGAATGATTGCCGATGTTGGCTGCCAGGGCGACCCTCGCGGTCGCCCCTACTATACTACGATACCTGTTATGCACGCATACGTGTATAGTAGGGGCGACCCTCGCGGTCGCCCTGGTAATATATGCCCTGGTAATACATATGCCAACACTGTGCGTAGATAGGCACGCAGGGGCCGCTCATTGACAACTGGTAATATATGCCCTGGTAATACATATGCCAACACACTTGACAAGTCACACTTCTCAACATACCATGGGTCTATCCTTCTTACCTGATGTACTACAGAGACTACCAAGGCGGAACACTCATGCTCAAACGCGTCAAAATTCAAGGCTACAAATCACTGGTGGATCTTGAGGTTAACCTCCAACCACTCTCCGTCTTATTCGGCCCCAATGCCTCCGGTAAAAGCAATTTCCTGGATGCATTACAACTGCTCTCCAAACTTGCTACCAGCAACTCTCTCAACGAAGCCTTTGAACCCCCCTATCGGGGCAAACCGCTAGAATCATTCACATTCGGCCCCGAAGGCATCGAAGGATTGCTTACGCAAGAGCGAGTATCATTCTCGCTTGAAGTGGATGTAGAACTTTCGCCATCCGTTATCGCGACGGTTGATAGCCAATATCAGATGCTAGAAGGGAAGCAGGCACAAACATTTGTGCAAGAGAAATACCTACGCTACTTTATAGAGATCGAAACCCAGCCAAAGAAAGGCGTTCTGAGTATAGCCGATGAATCTCTTGTTGCATTAGATTCTGATGGTAAACCTACTGAACTGCGCATATGGATGGGAAGAGATCGTTTAGACCTCTACAAAGAAGGGAGTAGCCGCCATTTTGACCAGAAGGTCAATCAGAGCATGCTTTCCCTACCGTTTTATATTCCTGGCTATGCATCAATCAGAGCGATGCATCAGGAATTGGCAAACTGGTTTTTTTTCTATTTAGAACCACATGAGCGTATGCGTATCCCCAGCCCGGTTAAAGAGGTTCGCCGTATTGGATTGATGGGAGAGGAGATTGATGCTTTCCTCAATACTCTTTATACCGTTGACGAACCGCAGTTTATAGCGTTGGAGAGAGCACTGCATGTGATTATGCCCTCTATTACGGGAATAGATGTAAGTGTCAACAATGTAGGCGATGTTGAGTTGAGGTTAATGCAAGGAGAAACTCTAATTTCTGCTCGCTTGCTATCAGAAGGTACACTGCGTATCTTAGGGCTATTAGCTTTAAACAGCTCTAAAGAGCCAATCACATTGCTTGGTTTGGAAGAACCTGAAATCGGTATTCACCCCAATCGCCTTGATCTCATAGCATTATTGCTGCAAACTCGTGTTTCAACTGGCCTGCAGGTACTTGCGACAACTCATTCGCCGACTCTGATAGATTTCATTCCTAATAAGTCTTTATACTCCTTCAAACAAATTAAGGGAAAAACGATTATAACCCCATTATCTGATTGGCGAGCAACGCACTCTAAACCAGGCACACGGAAAAAAGTAGAAGAAGATGACACGCTAATTTCTGAGCGCATTGTGCGAGGTGACTTTAATGCATAATATTAACCTCTTTAGTTTCGCTTGGCAAGCTACTCAAAGATTTGCGCCACAAATTTCAAACATGGGAACAAGTTGAACAAGACCAACCCTCCTGAAAATCCCCCTCAATAGTAGTGTGGTACAATACCTAATAATCGGAAACATTTGTAATGCACTCAACGCGGAGGAGCAACGTAGTCATGCTTGAGCAGAAATCACCTACAGCACGAGATATACAGCCAGCTATTGTCGAACAAGGCACCCTTTTTGATAAAGAAATCTTAGCGCAATTAAAAGATCAGCGTCAGCACTGGGAAGAGACAGCCGTCCAGAAGTCTCAGCAGCGTCTGCCCGAACAAGATAATTTGATGACCACCTCCGGCGTGCCGATCGATCGTATCTACACGCCACAGGACAATGAAAATATCGATTACAGTCGTGACCTGGCCCTCCCCGGCGAATATCCCTATACGCGAGGTGTCCAGCCCACGATGTATCGTGCCAAGCCCTGGACGATGCGCATGTTCGCCGGCTTTGGCACCGCCGAAGACACCAATAAGCGTTTCAAATACCTGCTCACCCAGGGTCAGACCGGTCTCTCGACCGCCTTTGATATGCCAACCCTGTACGGCTACGATACCGATCACGAATTAGCTGCTGGCGAATTTGGTAAATGTGGCGTCGCTATTTCCTCACTGGCAGACATGGAAGTCCTCTTCGACGGCCTGCCATTGGACAAGATTACCACCTCGATGACGATTAACAGTCCGGCATCCGTGATCTGGGCCATGTATATTGTCAACGCGGAGAAGCGCGGCTTCCCGATGGCGAAGTTGGGCGGCACACTCCAGAACGACATCCTGAAAGAGTATAGTGCGCAAAAGGAGTTCCTCTTCCCACCGGAGCCATCGATGCGGCTGGTCACTGATACCATCGAGTTCGGTACACGCCATATGCCCCGGTGGAACACGATCAGCATCAGTGGCTATCATATCCGCGAGGCGGGTGCGACGGCGGTACAGGAACTGGCTTTCACGATTGCCGATGGCCTGGCCTATGTGGACGCGGCCCTCAAACGTGGCCTGAAAATTGACGAGTTCGCACCGCGCCTCTCCTTCTTTTTTGATGTGCATAACGACTTCTTTGAAGAGGTTGCCAAGTTCCGCACCGGTCGTCGTTTGTGGGCGAAATTGATGCGCGAACGCTATGGGGCGCAAGACCCGCGCTCGTGGTTGATGCGCTGCCATGCCCAGACCGCCGGTGTATCTTTGACGGCCCAGCAGCCCGATAACAACATTATGCGTACCACCATTCAAGCTCTGGCTGCTGTCCTCGGTGGCACCAACTCGCTGCACACCAACTCACTCGACGAGGCCCTGGCTCTGCCAACCGAAAAGGCCGTGCTCATTGCCTTGCGTACACAGCAGATCATCGCCAATGAGAGCGGCGTTGTCAATACCGTTGACCCGCTGGGTGGCTCGTACTTTATCGAAGCCTTGACCGACGAAACAGAACGTGCCGCCCTGGACTACCTTAACCGTATTGATGCCCTCGGCGGTGTCCTCCCCTGTATCCTCAATGGCTTCTTCCAGCGCGAAATCGCCGAATCGGCCTATCGCTACCAGCAGGAGATCGACCAGCACAAACGTGTCATCGTCGGCGTCAACGACTTTATCATGGAAGGAGACATCAGGGTGCCGACGCTTTATATCGACCGCGTAGGTGAGCTGGCCCACCTCGAACGTCTCAACCGCGTGCGCCGCGAACGCGACCAGACCGCCGTCAAACAGGCACTCGTTAACCTGCGCCGCATAGCCGAAGGCACCGAGAACACCATGCCAGCCATCATCGAAGCCGTCAGGGCCTATGCCACCCTTGGCGAGATCATGGACATCTTCCGCGCCACCTTTGGCGATTACATGGAGCCAGCAGTGTTCTAAAACATCACAAGGGGCGCAACAATGGACATGAACAAATGAAGTGTAGGGGCCGATTTATCGGCCCGTCCCGTTGGTGGAACGTCCATATTCAACCCGTTAATGTCCATCATTGTACCCCTACATGGCCGATTTCTCACGATATTACATACTTAGGAGCAACAACGTATGGATACGCTCAAACACGGCCTCCTCATGCCGCACTCTGTGACTGATGCCGACGAGGCTGAAATGCGCAACCTACTAGAAATTTGCAATAATTACGAGCATTTGCATATACGTTTTAGCCAGCGCGATGTACGCACACATCCTGGCAATGCCTTGCCGGATTTTCTTTATTATGAGCAAGGGCAACTGGTTGGTTGCCTGATTTTTGATAGTTCCGGTTCAAAAGAGGTGGAACTGCTGGGCATGGTTCATCCCGACTACCGACGCAAAGGTATTTTCTCTGCACTATTGGCAGCAGCGAAAAAAGAATGTGCGGCCCATGGTGTGCAACGGTTGATCTTTGTAGTTGAACACGACTCACCAGCGGGGCAGGCGTTCGTTGCCTCGGTAGGGGCGCAGTACGATTTCTCCGAATATGAGATGGTGCTGACTACATTTCACGACCGCATGGCCTTCGACGAACGGCTCAATTATCGTAAGGCCACTGATAGCGACCTCGACTTGCTAGTCTCAATCATGGTGGATAGCTTTGGCGATCCCGAAGAGAGCGTGCGTCCCAGGGTGGCCTGGCTGTTTCGTGACCCACATTGCCGCCTCTATGTCGCCACCTTTGGGGAGGCATCGTTGGGCTGCAAAGAACCCGTTGGTTGCTTGCGCCTGGAAGAATCCAATGATGCGATTAGCATTTATGGCTTTGGCGTACGCCCAGATTATCGCGGGCGCGGTTATGGTCGCCAGATGCTGGAAGAGACCATTCGCGAGATTCGCCCACACAGCCAGAAGCAGATCACGCTCGAAGTGGACACCAATAACATCAACGCTTTCGGACTCTATCGCTCCGTTGGCTTTACTACCCGCACCATCTACGACTACTACAACCTGGATATAGCATAGCTATTGTGATCGCCTTGTGCCTGTCCTGGTGGGGGAGTGTGCATCTCCACCTCCCGACCCAGGGTACCCGCAAGGGGAGGGTTTTTTTGCAACACGCTTGCCCTGTCATGCTGAGTGCAGCGAAGAATCTCTCGTGGCACGGAGAGGGTTTTTTTGCAACACGCTTGCCCTGTCATGCTGAGCGCAGCGAAGAATCTCTCGTGGCACGGAGAGGGTTTTTTTGCAACACGCTTGCCCTGTCATGCTGAGTGCAGCGAAGAATCTCTCGTGGCACGGAGAGGGTTTTTTTGCAACACGCTTGCCC
>JBPCJY010000105.1:0-4291 GCA_051004815.1 Ktedonobacteraceae bacterium | reverse complement strand
AAGGCCATTTCCTAACGCAACGCCGTGGCGAAACAGAAAGCGGCAAAAGTTACATACCACCTCCAACTTTCGCCGCTTTCTGTTTAGCCATTATTGTTGCTGAGGCGGCATTTGCTGCTGTGGATATTGCGTCTGCGGTTGCTCATATTGTGGCTGCACTGGTTGTTGTGGCTGCTGTGGATACTGGTATGGCTGTCCACCTTCTTGATAGGTTTCCTGTGGCTGTACGGGAGCTTGATAACCCTGCTGGTATGGTTGGTAGCCGGAGCCAGGTTGCTCCTGATAGGTAGGTGGTGGCTGATAAGGTTGATACGAAGACTGTGCAGGCTGGCTTGCCCCTAAAATTCCCGTACCCACTATCGCGGCCATGATCGGTCCGCGCATAGCACCCAGGATGGCCGAGAGACCTACGATGACCAGAATCCAGGGCCAGAAGCCAAAGGCAAAACAGAAGGCTAGCCCTAACATCCATACAAACCCATAAAGTCCTCCATAAATGCCATTGGGCCGCAAAGAACTAGCCGAGCCTAACAGTGACGTGAATGCCAGGGTGACGAACAATACCGGTAAAAAGTGTCCTGAGAAAAAGGCTATCGCGAGGCCAATCAGGAAAATGCCTCCACTGATACCGCCAAGAAAGCCGCGTGTTGAATTTCGTCGATACATTTTTCCGTTACTCCTCTATATCAAAGCTGATAAATCCTTCCATACCACCATTATATGCTATTCTTGTGTATAATGTACCCGCCGGAAGACATAGTTTTGGCACAGTCTTGCGCAGGAAAAACTGTGTCAAAGTAATGGGTAAAGTCAAATCAAGCTAACTGCATATCGATCAATGCCCGACGAATGCCATTGAGTGCTGTCGTAATGTCATCGGCATCAATGCCATAATGGGTCACAGCCCGAATCGTGCCTTCACCCATTGTACCCATCAAAACGCCGTGTTCCCGCATGTGCGTCAGGAAACGTTGTGTCTCCCCATCACTCAAGCGCTGTTGCTGGTTATCGAGTACCGCGAAGTTTACAATATCGGTCACAACGCGGTTCACGTCGATCTCAATCTGGGGGAAATCCGCCAATCCAAAGGCCAGCTTCTTACTATGCTCGTGATCTTCCGCCAGCCGCTCTACCATCTGTTCCAGGGCTACGATCCCCGCGGCAGCCAGTATTCCCGCCTGGCGCATACCACCACCAAGCAATTTACGCATCCGGTGTGCTTTCCCGATAAACTCTCGACTGCCCACTACCATTGAACCAACTGGAGCACTTAACCCCTTGGAGAGGCAGAACATCATCGAATCGACAGTGCTTGCCAGTGTATTTACTGGTATTCCAAGCGCGACCGCAGCGTTAAAGACCCGCGCACCATCCATATGTACTTTCATCGTGTGGGCGTGCGCCAGGTTGCTGAGCGATGCAAGTTGCTCCATGTTCAAAACGGCACCACCACAGCGATTATGTGTATTTTCGATACAGAGCAACGCGGTAGGAGCCGAGTGTTCATCGCTACCATCGGATATCCCTATCTCTACCTGATACAGATCGAGCATTCCGTTCGCGTCCGTGGGAACGACATACATCGGTGAGCCACCCAGTGTGGATGCTCCACCTACTTCATACCGGTAAATATGCGACTGGTTGCCCACCATGACAGCCTCACCACGGCCAGCTTGTGCCAGCACGGAGACGGCATTGCCCATCGTGCCGCTGGGTACGAAGAGAGCCGCTTCCTTCCCCGTCATCTGTGCCGCTAACTCCTGCAAGCGGTTAATGGTGGGGTCCTCTTTATACACATCATCGCCAACCTCGGCACGATACATCGCCTCGCGCATGGCGGGCGACGGTAGTGTCACGGTATCGCTGCGTAAATCAATCATTTTTTAGTGACCTTTCACTACAAAGAGAGCTTGCCCTTTTGTTGCTCATCTCTATACAACAAAGTATACATTACAAACAACACTCTTCCACCCAACCCTGTAAATAGATTAGCAGTATTTTCTATGCAGATTGGCAACCATCTGCCCTTAATCTCATAGCTAAAAACGGCATCTCTCTTGCATATGGAAGATAGCAAGGATAGAATACCTGCATACCATAAACCATTTGATAGGAAAAAGGGAATGCCAACATCAATTGTGCCAACGATGCACTTAGCGCGGGTGTATGAAAAACTTATTGCGACGTATGGTGAGCCAAAGAACGAACCTGACAATGATCCACTCGGAGGGTTAATAGCAACCATCCTCTCACAACATACCTCAGATATTAATTCGGGACGTGCCTACCAGCAGTTGATTACGGCGTTTCCTACCTGGGAATCCGCACGGGACGCGACGACCGATAAAATTGCCGAGGCTATCAAATGTGGCGGATTGGCCAATATTAAATCAGTTCGTATTCAGGATGTCTTACAGACGTTGACAGAACAGCAACAAGAACAGGGAGAAACAAAAACACTCGCAGCGTATCTGTATGCTGAACTTGCCAGGCGTACAACAGAGGAAGCCTGGCACTATCTCCGTCAACTTCCAGGAGTTGGGCCTAAGACAGCAGCGTGCGTTCTGATGTTTCACCTTGACAGACCTTCTTTCCCCATTGATACGCACGTATGGAGAACGGCTCGACGTTTAGGATTAATAGGCCCCAAAGTGAGTGCTGATTGGGCGCATACCCTTTTCGCAAAAGTGACGCCGCCTGAATGGGTCTATCCACTGCATGTCAATCTGATCCGGCATGGACGACAAATCTGCCATGCTCAACGGCCTGCATGCAACGCATGTCCTCTTTACAGTGAATGTGCCTATGTGGGAAGTGTGAACGCTCAAGAAACTGCTATTCCAAGTGTATAGCGGTTTTATCATTGATCAGCTATAATGAGAATAGATTAACTCATCTCCTAACCACGCGATCTTCATTGAGGTGTTTGCATTATTACTATTAAAAGATATGCTTCCATGGAAGGGATAAATAACCGGGAGAAGGTTTTTATGAAGTGTCTGAGTAAAGTCAATCTACTTTGCATCGCCGTTGTGGTGCTAGTAGCCCTCTTACTACAGGGAGGAACAGGTGTACGAGCAGCGATGCCGCAGCAGGTACGCTCCAGGTGTGGTTCCTGGAGAAGTATACCCAGTCCGAACGTTGGTACAAGCACCAACTTCCTCAATGGCGTGGTCTCCATCTCCAGCAACAATGTCTGGACAGTTGGAACCTACGGCAACGGCAATGGTGGCCTCACACTTGTGGAACATTGGGATGGCACACAATGGAAAGTGGTCGCCAGTCCCAACATCAAGGGCAGCGTATCCGACTCGCTCTCAGGAGTAGCCGCCATCACTGTGAATAACATCTGGGCGGTTGGAAGCTACAACAATGCCGCCAATGTTCAGCAAACGCTCATCGAACACTGGGATGGCAAGGGCTGGAGCGTCGTATCCAGCCCCAATATCGCGGCAGTGTTTAATGGCCTTGCCGCTATTTCAGCTATCTCAGCAACCGACATCTGGGCTGTGGGAAATTACTCCGCCTCGCAAGGTTATCAAACGCTCATTGAACACTGGAACGGCACGGGCTGGAGCATCGTGTCCAGCCCCAGCCCACAAGGTGGTCAGTTGACTGGCGTAACCGCGCTTGCTTCAAACAACGTGTGGGCCGTAGGCACTGGCGTCGGGACTCACAGTATTCAGACCCTCATTGAGCACTGGAACGGCAGCAGTTGGAGTATCGTCAGTAGTTCTGGCCCCGGCCAGGCAACCAACGTGCTAAACGGAGTTGCCGCCGTCTCCGCTAACAATATCTGGGCTGTAGGAGAAGACTCGAATAGTGTTGGTCCTTCTGCTACGTTCGCTCCGCTCATTGAACACTGGAATGGCTCCAATTGGAGCATAGTGACCAGTCCACAACAAGGAACCTCGGACATGTTGAACGGCATAGCCGTGCTCTCCGCGAGCGACATCTGGGCCGTGGGAGATTATAGAAGCAGTGTTGATTCGGCGGGTCCCTACTTTACCTTGATCGAGCACTGGAACGGCACTGCCTGGAGCGTGATCAATAGTCCCAGCCCTGGCTCGCTTGCAAATGAACTGGTGTCAGTAGCGCGTGTACCTGCTATGCGTAGCGTTTGGGCAGTAGGGTTCTCCCAAAACAACAATGTCTCCCAGACACTTACAGCGTTTCATTGCTAGCATGAGATGGATTTATTGGGTAGTGGGGGGGGGGGGGGTGTGTTGGCGGGGGGGGCAAAAAAAAGCAACCAAACAACCTTCGGCGTGCTTCTTCCTCTTCCCCACCC
>JBPCJY010000104.1:0-10206 GCA_051004815.1 Ktedonobacteraceae bacterium | reverse complement strand
GGGGGGGGGGGACGGGGGGCTCGGAAAAGAAAGGAAAAAAAAAAGGGGGGGGAGGAGGAAAAGGCTTGCCACGCTTTCCCCCCCACTCCGCTCGCTTTGTTTATCTCACGCCCTTCACTTGTCGGATGACCAACGTGCCAAGCCCAAAGTAGACGATGGTGACGATGAAGAGCGTCGTATAGCCGATATGATTGGGCAAAGTGTGCATCAGTTGCAGGAGAATGCCACCGATGGTGATACCGATCACCTGCGGCAGAATGCCCATGGCCGACCAGATGCCCATGAACTTACCAGCCTCGTCGGTTGGTGGCAAGACATCGGTGGTCAAAGCCCAATCTACGCTGGTATAAGCTCCATAGCCAATACCAAAGAAGGCACCCGCTATCAGCGCACCATATTGGTTCTGGAAGATGATGAAGAGCACACAGACCACGGTCATCACCGCCCCTGAGAGGTAGACCAGTCCCTTGCGCCCATGGCGGTCGGATAGACTACCCGCGATAATCGATGTGGGCAAGGCCAGCAGCAAAAGTGCTGGCAAGAACAGCGTCCCAGAGAATTGTTCACCGGAGAACGGCGTGTTGAAGATGATGGTTTTGACGCCGGGGCCACCCAGTACATCATCGAAGTAGTATTGCAAGAAGTAGAATACGCCCCAGATACCCATCATCATCAGCAGTCGTGCCAGCAATACCCATGACAGGTCGGGATAGCGCGACGGCTTAAAGAAGAATTTCCGCAGTGCTGGCATAATTTCCAGCCACTTCCCCTCTTTCGGCGGCAGTGGCGTCTCTTTGACGGTCAATACGGTATAGGCTACAAAAACAATCTGCACAATGGCAATGAGCATGAAAATTTCCACGACCTCATTTTTGTAGAGGGGGAGTGCATCATTCTTATTGAGGATGATACCGGCGACCAATGATCCCACGATGGTTCCGAGCAGTGTGAAGAGGCCATTGAAACCAGCCGTCAAGCCGCGCTGATGTACTGGCACATTGTCGGCAATAATAGCACTCCACGGCGAATTCGCCAGGTTATTGCTGAATTGTAGCAAGAGAAACAGCAGCGTGAAGATAGATAAAAGTACAGTCTGCGAGGAAGAAAAGCTGGGCGAAAAGGCGAAGGCCACCAGCACAATGACGTTGAGGATGGTACCCCAGATCATAAATGGGCGACGGCGGCCCATCCGAAACGTGGCATAGTCGGAGATCGCGCCCACCAGTGGGTTGACCACCACAGCGACGAGCGTCCCCCAAATCACCACCAGGGCCAGGTTAATGTCCTTCTGCGCCGGGTCAAGCAACTTTGCCACCATACTGGGGATGACAATTGCCAGCAATGCTTGCCAGTGAAAGTTGTTCGCAATCCAAAACACGTTCAGATTGACTTGATCGAAGAGGGAAACGCGCCGCTCCTTTGCGACACTCGCCGAGGTAACGTGGACCTCACCAGGGTTATTGATAATCTCCATAACTGCTATACACTCTCCCTTGAACGAATACCCAGAAGAAAGCGGAGTTCCGGGCTTATTATACTGGTAGGATGCTCTTATAGCAAGCAAATTGCTGAGCAAAAAAGCACAACAAAAAAGGCAACCTTTGCGGTCGTCTTTTTTGTTGTGCTTTTGCTTAGTTCCAGTTTTCTACGCCAACATCGTCGCCCTGGCTCTCCAGCCAGCGTTCCAAGTCAATGGCTGCACGACAGCCATCGCCGGCCGCTGTAACCGCTTGCCGATAGCGATGATCGGTTACATCACCCGCCGCGAAAACACCGGGGATATTCGTCATGGTATGCTCAACCGGCACAATATAGCCAGCCTTATCCAAATCGATAACGCCCTTAAACAGGTCAGTATTAGGCTGATGGCCAATTGCCAGGAACAAGCCCTGTGCTGGCAGCGTGCTCATCTCATCATTTTTCAGATTGTGCAATTTCAGCCCGGTGACCGCCTGCTCACCCAACACTTCGGTAACTTCCGTATCCCAGATAAAACTGACCTTGGGATTCTTGAAGGCCCGATCTTGCATGATCTTACTGGCGCGCAAGCTATCGCGTCGGTGAATAAGAGTGACGTGGTTTGCATAGCGAGTCAGAAATGTAGCCTCTTCCAGAGCTGTATCACCACCACCAATTACCGCTACATCTTTTCCCTTGAAGAAAAAGCCATCGCAGGTGGCACAGGCACTCACGCCGCGCCCCTGTAAGCGTTCTTCGCTGGGCAGTCCCAACCATTTCGCGGTAGCTCCAGTCGAGATAATGATGGTGCGTGCCAGGTATTCGCCCGAATCGGTCGTCAATTTGAAGGGACGTTTGCTGAAATCAATCGCCGTCACATCTTCTGGCACCATCTCTGTGCCAAAACGACGCGCCTGCTCCTCGAACTGCTCCATCATCTCAGGCCCTAATATACCCTTTGGATAACCAGGATAATTCTCTACATCGCTGGTGAGCATCAACTGCCCGCCCACCTGGTAGCCCTGGAACATCAGCACCGAGAGGTTAGCGCGTGCCGCGTAAACCGCCGCTGTATAGCCTGCTGGCCCCGAACCAATAATAATAACATCATAGCGTTTTGCCATAGTTGGAATAGTCCTCGCTTCTCCACATTATTCTTTGCCTATAGTAACACATTTTGAGGGGAAATTATTCCTAATTGCTCAGGAAACAATAGCAGCAATAGCACAGAAAGGTGCAAGATAAACTATTCTTTTTTCATGTATCATGGTATTATAGTAGTGATATGGAAGTGGTAATGAAACGTTGTATTGTGTCTATTCCCCTGTTTTGCATCGTCTAGCTGGAGAAACACCATGGCGGAGCAGCAATCTTATTTGATAATTGGTAATGGCATCGCTGGTGCCACCGCAGTGGAAATTTTACGCAACGAAGATTCCGTGGCAGATATCACGCTCATTGCTGATGATCCTGGGCCTGTGTATTATCGTCCGGCCCTCAAGGACTACCTGGGGGGAAAGATTCGCGAAGAGAAGCTGTGGGCGCGACCAATCAGTTTTTACCAGGATCGCCGCGTGCGCCTCCTGACTGATAGAGTCGTTGGGATAGAGGCAGAACAACATCGTGTGCTGCTGCGCAGTGGACAGAGCATTGACTATTCGCGCTTATTGCTTGCTCACGGTGCGCGTGCCAGTACGCTCACCTGTCCTGGACTTGATCTATTGGGTGTTACCACCTTGCGAACCGTCGCGGATTATCAACGCGTATTGAGCCGACTCAACACTGTGCGTCGCGTCGTGGTGACGGGTAGCGGCACACTGGCGTTAGAGTCTATCGAGACGCTACGCCATCGTGGCTTGCAGGTGACTCACCTGTTGCGTCGTCGCGCTCTGTGGTCAGAGGTGCTCGATCCTACCGCCTCGGACCTTGTGTTGCAGCAAGAGAAACGCGATGGCGTTGATGTGCGTTACGAGCAGGAAATTGCCGAAATTCAGGGAAAGAACGGCCAGGTTACTGGTATCGTTACCAGCACGGGCGTACAGATAGCGTGTGAATTGGTGCTACTCGGTATTGGCATCGAACCGATCATCGACTTTGTGCAAAGCGCGGGTATCGCTTGTGGGCGTGGTGTCAAGGTGGATCGCGCCATGCACACGAACGTGGCAGATATCTATGCTGCTGGTGATCTGATCGAAACTCCTGATCCGCTGACTGGACGCTCTCGTGTTATTGGTCAGTGGTATCCTGCTATTCAACAGGCGCGTGCGGCTGCCTACAGTATGCTCGACCTGTTAGATGTCAAACATTCAATCCGCTTCGGCAACTTTTACAATGCCTCTATCTTATATGGACTCGAATTCGCTTCTGTCGGACTCTCCACTGTACCAAAAGATGGGCAGGATTACCAGGAGATTGTCGCTGACCCACAACCTCGCATCTATCAAAAAGCGATACTCAAAAATGGTGTCGTTGTGGGTATGCTTGCGCTCGGTGATCGCAGGAACGTAATGCTCTTCAAGCGGGCTGTCGATGCCGGCATAAACCTCTCTTCTGTTGCCTCACGCCTGTTTGCGCCTGATTTCAAGCTTGCGCAATGGCTCAACAATCAGGATGTACCCGAGCCGGTGCTGGGAGTGAGCCGAGAAGGCGCGATTGCTATTAAGAAGGCCGTGTATAGCGATGCAGGAAACCGTTCTGTCATCCTCAAGCCAAATACATTGACCGTGGCAGTCCTTGTGGCTGTTTCACCGCCCGAAATGGTTTCTGCTATCGGAGGTACCTATCTGAGCCAGACCAAAGTTGTCACGATAGGCCGTCAGGAGGGGGTTAGTCTGCTCATCAAGCATGGCACTATCTCACGCCGCCATGCTGAAGTCAGCTACGCCAATGGACAGTATGTGTTGCGTGACGTGCAAAGTAGAAATGGTACCTTCGTCAATGGTGCGCGTCTTGAGGCTGGTGGGGTGCATGTCCTTACACCCAATGAGAAGGTGCGTTTTGGCGATGTGATGTTTACCTTTCAGTTGCAGGAAGCTGGCGCGGTCCCTTCCGCCTTGTTCCCCAAACGAAAAGGCGTTGCAGCGGTGAATGGCAACAAGCCGAAAGAGAACAGTCGTGTGATTGAGACAGAAGTGCATGGTTCTCAGATCATAGATGAAGGGTCGAAAACAGTGCTGGCACCAATGGCATCGCTGCGGGAGAAAGTGGAACGCAAGCAATCTTCATCGAGTCAGCCTGTTCTCAATGCCGATGGGGCGTTGCTGCTACCAGGAGCACTTAGCACAGTACCTGCTGACGTGGTTGCTACCATGAAAGAAACACCTGCCCTCGTTGTCATATTGCAAGGGAAGCCGGAGGTATTTCTCCTGAAACAAGGAGAACGTTTCATCCTTGGCCGCGACAAAGATAGCCGTGTGGTGCTGGCGGATATGTCTGTTTCGCGCAAACATGCCGAAGTATTTTCCGGCCCCAGTGGCTTCTATATGCGCGACCTGGCAAGTAGTAATGGCGTGCTGGTCAATCAGGCCACCATTGATAACCTCTATCGGCTCTCAAATGGCGACCACATTACCATAGGGAATATCAATCTTTACTATATTGACCAGCGTCCGCAAACGGTACAAGGCGTACCGACTCAATCCGCCCGGCTTACAGTGCCAACGGAAGCACGCTCTGTTGTCGCCAACCCTGAGACTCAGCAATCCAGTCATTGCTCTCTGTGTGGTGCTGCGCATGAAAATTTAGTGCGTTTCTGTTCAAGTTGTGGCGCACCACTATAATGGTAGTGATTATTGCACCTACCGTAAATATTGGGCTCGACATCACGCGTCCTGGGGAGGAAATATGCAGATACAACCGGTGAAACAGCCGCTTCTCGTTGGCGTCCAACATCGTCACGATCTTCTGCCTCTGACAGAGGATGAGATACGTTTCGAGATTGATATGTGTATTGGCTGTGATCGCTGTATGCGAGCCTGCCCTGTTCCTTTGTCCTCTCAAGTCACTATTGCTGATCTCAACCTGGCTACCATTTCTGACGAAGTCACTCCTCACCTGGCACGCTTTACCGATGAATGTGTCATGTGCGGCTCATGCGTACCTGTCTGCCCTGTCAATAACCATCGCGACCTGCTGATGCTTTCGCTCAAGCAACGTCTGGGTCTATCGTGGGATGGTAATGTGGATGTCAGTCTCCTGCTGGATTGCCTTCCGTCCGGCTGGGATGTTCCGTTGCTACTCAGTAGACTGCGTGAACTATCCATGTTCAGCGATCCGCAACGCGTGCCAGACAACTACCTGTTGCACTTCATCACCAGTTCGAAGCTACTCTCATTTTTGCCAGGGGCAACCGTAATACATGAAGGCCAGTATGGTCGTGAGATGTACTTTATACTCGAAGGACGCTTCACTATTTCTTCTCTTGTCGCGGATGGGACAGAGGTTCCGCTTGCTGTGCTGAGGCGCGGTGAATTTATTGGCGAACGTGGTATGCTCACGGGTCAAGCGCATACTGCTACTGCGCGTGCGCAAACGGCAGCCTTACTGCTGGAGGTACCAGAGCAGGTTATGCAGCGCATGATGGAAATCATCCCAGAGGTGCGCCGCTTCTTTGAACAATTAAACGATGCCCGCTCGGCTGAGTCGATTATGAAACGTATGGCTCTCTTTCAGGGTATTGCTGATGTGGATAAACGCTGGTTAGCCCAAAAGATGCACCTCAAACACTATGATCGCGATGAGATTCTCTTTACCGAAAAAGATAAAGGCCAACCAGCGCAGGAGTCAGTGCATATCATCCTGGATGGTTTTGTGAAACTGGCGCGTCGCACGACGGCGGGAACTGGACGCAATAAGACCGATGAGCGTATTATCGCCTATCGTCAAGGCGGAGACTACTTCGCCGGTGGTCTTGACATGCTGGGCGATGGACGCGCCGTCACTGTCACAGCCATTAACCGTGTGCGGGTCGCCGAGATTCCACAAGCAGAGATGCAGGCCATGCTTGTCCGCTATCCAGAGGTCAACCAGCGTTTCAAAAATCGTCTACAGGAGTACCGTGCGTCGATCACTGCCTCTCAGACGTTCATTGGCTCACTGGAGCATCTTCGCACATCCCCTGCTCAATCAATTGCCGATGCCGAGAGCCGCGCTGGACTGCGTGCTCTGGTTGGAGGCGGTGTCGTCGAAGGCACTGAGGTGCTGGTGATTGACCTTGATAAGTGTGTCCACTGCGATAAATGCGAAGATGCCTGCGAACGGCGTCACGGGCATTCACGTATGAACCGCAAAGGCATGGTCGTGGGCAATATCAGCATCGCCACCGCATGTCGCCAGTGCCAGGACCCCGTCTGTATGCTCTGTAGCCGAGCGGGTATTGCGCGTATGCCCAGTGGCGAGGTCTACATCACTGAAAGTTGTATCGGCTGTGGCATCTGTGCCGAACGCTGCCCGTACGACAATATCTCGATTGTCTCGTTGGCCGATGAAGCTACGGTGCATTCTCCATGGCAACGCTTTACTAACTTCTTTGCCAAAGGTGCTGGTCAAGAGCGTGGCAAAAAAACGTTGCCCATGGCTGGTGCCACCGCTGCTCCTGGCCCACTCGATGCCCCGCCTCTGCCGGATGCCTTTGGCGAAATACGCAAGAAGTTGGCGATCAAGTGCGACCTTTGTGCCGGTTACAACAATCAGGCCTGTGTCCAGGCCTGTCCTACTGGAGCTGCTTTCCGCGCCCAACCCGCGAAATTCTTCGGCTCAACAGAAGAAATTTTACAGCGTCGAGCGCACTAAGCGAGAAGGAGCAGAGCATGTCAGTTACCACTAAATCTTCATCGTCAGGCACGACCCGTCGTGTCTGGCACACTCCCACCTCGAAAGTAGCCCTCTTTTGGTGCCTGTTCGCTGCGTTTTATTGCGCCATTTTCTACATCTTGTATGCCACCCTTTTTAAAGCACCAATCTTCATGGGTCCCTGGTTCGATAGAATCTTTCGCGTTGGCGTCATGTCCTACATCATGATTTTGGTGGTAGCAGCCTACTCATTACGAACTCGTTTCATGCACAATTTGCCGTGGAAGGCACAGAACTGGTTGTGGCTGCATATCTGGTTCGGCATTGCTTCTATCCTGCTAGCTTTGTTGCATGCCGATTTCAGCTTTGTGCTCCATTGGGATTGCAGCAGCCAGCAGAACTGCTTCACCGCTCACTATGGGGGCATGCCAGCACTTTACGCACTCTGTTTCATTGCACTAAGCGGTGTTGTGGGTCGCCTCCTCGATATGTGGCAGACGCGTATCATTGCCCAGGATGCCAGTACCAATGGTGTTGGTATCTCGAAAGGTATCACCGGGCGCCTGCTTGAATTGGAGTACATCGTCGAGCGTTTCAGCGCGGGCAAATCCGAACCTTTTAAAAAGTACTGTGCTCAGGCTATCGAATGTGTGGGTAAACTGCCTTCCGCGTTGCCACAGTTGCCCACACACGAGCAGACCGATTTTCAGAATGCGCATCAGAGCTTAGAGGAGTATGTGCGCCTGAGAGCGTCGCTCAAAAAACAGGAGCTTGCCCATACCATCTTGCGCAGCTGGCGGTATGTGCATATGGTCCTTGTCCCACTCGCCCTGCTCATTATCACATATCATGCCGTGGCGGAGTTGCTTATCAATGTCCTACATTTGATCAAGGTTTGATAGTCAGTGACGGTCACGCCCGGCCTCCCCAGGGTACCCTGAAAGCTACGCCCGTAATATCGGCCTCGTCAAACACGTTGGCCCACCTTCGGCCTTGAGCGAGATCTCATTGCCGCGATACGTCACGACCGTGCAGCCAGCCTCTTCCAGGCATCGTTGGGTAATCGGGTTGCCTTCGAGCATGAGACATTTTCCAGGAGCCAGTGCCAGGACGTTGGTACCCATTGTCATAAACTCTTCATCGGGTATGGCGATCAAGCGGAAGTTGCGCCGCTGCAACTCTTGCCAGAAAGGCACCGAGAGCAGCGGCGGATAGACAACGGCGAGGTCATGATCGACAATGCTGATCAGTGAAAGCAGGTGTAGGCAGGCCTCTGGGCCAGTGTAATAGGGCAAATCGACGGAGATCACTGTCACACCGATAGCGGTCAATGCCTCGCGCAATTGATGTAGTCCTTTGGCATTGGTTCTGAAGCCCAGACCCGCGGCCAGCGTCTCGTGGTCGAGCCAGAGCAGATCTCCACCCTCCGCTCGTGCTTCACCATGCAGGGTATAGAGTATCGGCACTCCCAGCGACTCGAAGCGACGCGCCATAACCTCTTCCTCGCCGCGCCGCTGTGCCTTACCCATCGAGAGCATAATGGCTCCGTGGTCGGTAACTAATGCCGGGTCAAAGGCGTAAATAGCATCAGCGTGCTCAGGTTGCAGTTCATCGTGGTAGAACACCTCTGCCCCCGCTTGCGAGAGCAATGCCACAAGTCCATCGTGTTCTTGCTGTGCCACAGCGAGGTCTGGCCGTCCGGTATAGTGCCATGCCACTGGATCATCTACCGCGAAAGCCGCGTCGGGACGCTTTACTAGCACCTTGCGCAGCGGTGTAATCATATTCTGACTGCCGTACTCTTTTGCCACGAGAAAACTCCTTGCTTGCTATATTGGTGCTAACTGAAACATATATCTGGTACTCAAGGTATCAAAAATGGCGGAATACCCTGTGTATGTAAAAAGTGGATCAAGCCGTGGGTGTAAAAATTGCCCACGATGTTAATCAAGGTGACGCAGAAAAAACCAATGATGCCTATCGTAATAAATATACGGTCTCTCGGACGAGCATGCAGTTGGACAAGCCAGGTACGTTGTCCTACACCGAAGCAGCGCAGTTCCATAGCATTGATGATATCTTCTGCCCCCACAATCGAGCCAATCACAACAGGCACCAGCATGGGTGCTAGCTTCGTTATCTTGCTAACCAATCCCCCGCGCAGCTTGTCAATTTCGAAGCCACGCGCACGCTGTGCATCAAGCGTGGTGCCAAAGTCGCGCACAACGGTGGGCAAGAAACGCAGCGAAAGGTCGATTGCATAGGAAAATTTATCCGGTACCCCCATGCCTTTGAAGGCTACACCCATAAAGCCTGGATCGGTCGTAAAGGTGATTGGCAGGGCGAACATAGCGATGCTGATGTTGCGCATAGTCTGTGTGAAGAGGAAGGTGATACTCTCAACGCTAAAAATGACCGGTGCCGTGGTAATAAAAGGCGGTTTGGCCTTAAAACCAATGAATGGCAGGTTGTACAGGATATGTTGATGGCTCAGGTCTACCCCCTGGACGATAGCACCGCCAGAAATAAAATAGTTGACCACGACCAATACGATGGTCAGGAAAATAATAAAGAGCCACGGCACTTTCGTTTCTGACCACTTGAGATGGGCCTGGCTATAATAGAAGGCAGCAAAGATGAAGCCACCCAATGTAAACCAGAAGTTCACCGTTTGCATGACCGAAAAGGCATAGGCAAAGAGCAGCACCCATTTCACGCGTGGGTCCAAACGGTGAATAGGCGAATCTCTTTTAATATAGACAAAGTTGATGAGCATGCGCTACCTCTCTATAAGGGCCAATAAATCGTGTCTAGTAGGTATCAAGCTGAGCGATACATCGCGTTTTCTAGGCGATACATCGCATTTTCCAGGGCGACCGCAAGGGATCGCCCCTACTATACACGAGGCGGCTTACAGAGCCGCTTCCCGTAGGGAAGGGCCGTCGTATATAGTAGGGG
>JBPCJY010000103.1:0-11094 GCA_051004815.1 Ktedonobacteraceae bacterium | reverse complement strand
CAAAAAAACAAATTGAGGAGAAGAGATCCCTGGTCAGCGGCTAGCACCTGACCAGGAGCCTCTTCTCATATGTATAATCCTAACGGTCTAATTTACGGGTTGGTCTGCCGCGTGTACGGGCAGGGGGAGGATAGTAGGCCGGGGTGACGGCGATAATGTCGCCAATGCGCAACTGCACCTGCAAGTAGCGATTCGCCGGACGATGATAATGGGCAAAGAGCATCAAGGCGTGATGAGCAATGACATCCGCCTCGTCGGTATGGCGCGTCAGAAGCATCTGACCACCTATTGTCTCCTCCGCGGCAGTCACCGCCACCTCTTCACCATCTTCACCCATCAGGAGCCGACGTGTGTCACGGCGCACAACACGATTAGGCCAGAGCATCAGAGCTATCGCCTGGCCCTTGAGTCGCTGCTCCTTCATCCGTTCACCGAGGTAGTCGGCCAGCTTGCGAATAGCGGCGCAGGTTTCGTCAGCATCGGCGGCATGGTGGAAGCGCACGCGTGCATTCTGGCTCATGGGCGGGGCATCAGGCACAACCAGGCTGCTATCCTCACCGGAAGCTACCTGGAAGACCCAGGAACCCAGTCGTCCCAGGCGACGATGTAGCCCCTCCTCCGTTAAGTTCGCCACCTGTGCAAAGGTCGTGACGCCAAAATCGCGTAGATGCGCCACCAGTTCAGCCACCGCGACCGAGTCAACTTGCTCGCTCTTCCCCTCTACCTCCGGTGGACGGGAGCCAGGATTCTCTTCCTGCTCGCTCAGGTCTGGTAAAGCACTGGGAATACCCGTACCAGCCGCTCGCAGTTGCAGCAGCATGGAAAGCGGCAACGTCTGCACGAACGAAGCCTCGCGTCCCGTGGGTATGTACAATACGCCCTGCCGCCCATCCTTCCGGCTCATGAGCGCGGCAAGTTCGGCGATAGCCTTGCCATTAGCAACGCCTATGAGGGCTGTTAAGCCCATCTCAGCAATTTCCGCACAGAGCCGCTCGGCCAGGGAAACGGGCGATTCAAAGGTCAGTTCACAGCCACGCAGATCAATAAAGCTATCCGCGATGGGAATAGACTCGATGATACGCGAATAGGCACGATAGCGTTCGCGTAGCCGTTGCAGTACAGGTTGGTAGAGATCATACGAGGCTGGCAAGAAGCGTGTACGTGGCGCAATGCGATGAGCGCGGCGCAATGGCATGCCAGCAGCAACCCCCAGGCGCATTGCGGCTGGTGAAGCGTCGATGACACGTCCTGGCTCATTGGGACGCCCAGTGCCGGTGCCTACGACAAAGCTCTGTCCATGCAGAGATGGATCAAACCTCTCCTCCAGGGTACAGTAAAAATGCCGAACGCGCACATGCATAATGCCCTGACGCAGACGCGCCCGTTCAGCAGCACGGGCCGCTTCCTGCATTTCCGCGGAAACGCCCGTGGCCGTATATTCTGTAGAGGTCCCATTTGTCGGTGGCAGTGTGTTTCGTGTAGCAATGTTTATGTTATATTGTTGCATAGTTATCTTCTGCTATGTAAACTCTTCTCTCTATCAAACGTATACTTCTCTTATCAGGTTACAAATTTCTTCAACTCTTCTATATTCAAACGAGGAATCGCATAGAGGTTTGCGCATCTATTACCTGAACTTCCGTATCAAATTAGTTTTACCAACTTGTTCTAGTTGTATTCTCTTACCTGGACAGCATGGCTGTCAAGTAGCAACTACGGTCGCTTGCTTCTATCCTTAAGTGAGAGGTATTGGGTACAAGGCCCCACTCACCCCACACTGCCCCTTGTCCCTACGCACGAACGAGCGGCTTCCCCAAAAACCCTACCTGTGTAAGATTCCTTGGGATCACCCTGGTAGGGGCTCGCGCCATTTTTGTTCGAGTGTATTCCACTCTTGTCGCACATGGGCAACCGCGGCCTCATCTGGTACAATGCCGCCGTAACGAGTAGCGGTGTAGGCGTGGGTCACGGTTGCGAGTTGCGGCTCCGCGGCGGGTATATGGTCGTGTAATCGCTGCTTGAACTCGTTCGGGGTCTCGTCTTTCTTGCGTGGATAGCCATGTGTGGCGGCACGCTGCAACAGGAGGCGGTACATCTCACGAATGCTGCGGGCGGCAGGTTCCATCGGCAAATCTTCACTCTCTATTGGCGCATGTTCATCGGTGGCCTTCCGCGGGAAGAAACGTCCGAACAAGGCATAGAGGAGTGCTTTGATTTGTGTCCAGAAGAGGCTCCATGACCAGAGGCTTTCGCGCACTTCCTCGCGCTGGCGACGCGCTATCAGTTGCACGCGGCGTCTGCGCCGCAATATCCAGCGAATGACGATGACGGCAAGAATGATGAGCACAATGGGGACGAGTATTTTGAGGATTGGCACGAGCAATGGCGTGGTTGATGCAACGTGCAATACCTTGGGCGGCTGATGTTGAGGCCCAGTCTTGGGGACTTTTGGCAGACTGGGCGGGAAACGCGCTGTCCACCAGTTAAAGAGCCAGAACAGTGGCGTTACGAGAAAGACGATGATGGTCGCCAGCACGCGCACGAAGGCGTCGTAGCCGACACTCACCAGGATAAGTATCTGGCGTGTCTCAGCCAAGATAGACGCGCTGGCAAAGGTATCCACCAACCAGGAAAGCAGTAGTAACACTCCACCGATAATGCCAATGAGGGTGAGGATAAAGCGTTCCTGCGTCGAGGCGTCGCCATCCAGCCCGACGGGGTGCGTGTGTCGCACAAAGGTGACACGAGCCAGCGCGTGCGCCGCCAGCGAGAGGAAGAGGAAAATTGGCACGAGCAGCAAGAGCGTCAAATCATCATTGAGCACGACACCCGCGCCCTCCTGACCTGCCCGTAGCAAGATTACCGCGATAATAACGCCCATCCCTATACGCAGCGAGTTGAAGACCTGCGACGGTTCATACGAGCGGGTCAGCAGACGCAAGCCGCGCCAGCAGAGGTAGAGTGCAATAGCGACGATGCAGAAGACGTGATAGGCATTTCCATTGAGCAACAGAATATCGTTCACGAGGGCGAGCAACCAGCGCGCGTCCAGTACGAAAGCTGTCGCCGCATACACGGAAGTCCAGATCACAAAGAGCGTCGTTACCGTCACAAAGAGCACGAAAAGGGCGGAGCCGGGTGAGGCGGTAACGGTTATGCCACCCTTCTCCTCTTCGTCTTCACTATTGGTGCTGTCACCAGAAACGGCATTGCGTCTTTCCAGGTAAGCCAGCAACCATTGCGAACCGATGATTAGCAGAAATGGTGCCCAGAGCGGCATGAGCGGATTGTGCGACTGGAAGAAGTCCAGGCTGGCCAGGCCAATGAACACGGCATCAATCCAACACGTCTCCATGGCCGCGAAGAGGTAGGGCAGTATGATTTCTCCCACGCTGGGAGTTTCCTGCACATTGGTTGTGGCCATTGCCAAGATTTGTTGCCGACGCCGTTTCTCTGCCTCCGCCAGCTGTAGCTGCTGTTCTTTGTTCGCGTCTTCCGACTGCCCTGGTGATGGGGCCATGCCGCTACCCATTCCCTTTCGTTTTAGCTGACGGCTACGCTTACAGTGTTTAACATACAAGAAGTACTGTGATTGTATGACGGTTCTTTGTGCGTGTCAACAGAGAAGGCTACCCCACAGTAGTTAAATTAGGCCCCCTTCTAACCGCTTTTGCTGGTAGACTGGATGGAGTGGAAGCTGAATGTAGGAGCGATCCTTCGCGGTCGGCCTGGTAGTAAGGGAGCAACATCTTGAGTAGCTTGACGCCTCAAAGGGGCCTTCGCCTGACACACGCGTTGCAGTCCCGTTCTTTTGCCATCTTCTGGCTTGGACAGACTATGTCAGCGTTGGGGGATGGCGCATTTGCTACCGCGTTAGCCATCGCGGTCTACCAATTGACTGGATCGAGCCTGGCTATGGGACTCTTTTTGATGGCACAGATCATTCCAGAGTTGATCTTCACGCTCTTTGGGGGCGTAGCGGCTGACAGATTGCCGCGGCGGCTTGTCCTGGTTTGCTCTGACGTTGGGCGAGCAGTGGTCGTGCTCTTGATTGCGCTACTGGCCTGGCTTAGCCTGTTGCAACTGTGGCATCTCTTTGTTCTGGCGGTACTCTTTGGCACCATTGGGGCCTTCTTTCACCCGTCGTATCGTGCCATTACGCCGGAACTCGTGGTCAAAGCACATTTATCCTCCGCCAATGCGCTGACGGAACTGAGTGTGCAATTAGGGAACTTACTTGGCCCGATCTTAGGGGCAGGATTGGTTGTCCTGAGCGGTGGGTCCGCGAGTATGGCTTTTGCCTTTGATAGCTTGACCTTTGTGATCTCCGTCTTTTCGCTGGCAGCAATCCGTTCGGTAGCAAAGGTTGTACAGGAGAACAGTAATGAAGGGGAAATACCGACAGTTGGTCTTGCGGGTATGCTGTGGGATATACGCGACGGGTTTCGCACGATTCTTCGTTCAAGCTGGTTGCTCTGGTCGATGATTGCTGCCGCCTTTGGGCTGATGGCTTATAAAGGTGCTATAGCGGTCTCATTGCCCAAGCTGGTATTCGCGGTCTATAGCAGTGGCCCGTGGTTGCTCGCGACCATTACGACAACGGTTGGGCTGGGAGCCATCGCGGGAGCGTTGTTCGCTGGTCAGGTGCATTTTCGACGACGCGGCATCGTTGGTCTGCTCGGCTATGTGCTTAGTGGGCTGGCTTTAATGGTGTTTAGTCTGCCTTTCCCACACAGCATCGTGCCGTTTGTCGTGCTGCCTGCCGCTTTTCTCGTAGGCTTTGGCATCAATGTGATGCAGATCATCTGGGTTACGTTGCTCTACGAACTGGTACCCAGCAACAAACTGGGGCGCGTCTCCAGTGTCGATTTGTTGGGGTCGCTGGGGCTTTTGCCTATTGGCTATGTACTGGCCGGCTGGCTCGGTGATCGTGTGGGGCCAGCGGCAGTCTTTTTGCTGGGGGGGATGGTGATGGTGGTGCTGAATTTGCTGCCAATGTTGGTGCGGGATATTCGGCGGTTGGAATAGCAGGGTACCCGCAAGGGATACCCTTACCATGGACGCTGGGACGGCTTCGTCGGCTCGTTCGTCCCATGGTAGGGGTGCCCCTTACGGGTACTCTGGGGATGGGTAGCCGTGCGGCTACCCTGGCGTTGTGTCTGTCTACAACTATGAATTAGTGGCCGCTGCGGCCTTTTTCGTAGCGGCGGGAAATCTCGTCCCAGTTGACGACGTTCCACCAGGCAGAGAGGTATTCCGGGCGGCGGTTCTGGTACTTGAGGTAGTAGGCATGTTCCCAGACGTCGTTGCCCATGACGGGGTAGAGGCCATCGGTCAAGGGGCTGTCCTGGTTCGCGGTAGAAGTCACCTGGAGGTTGCCGCTCTTGTCGAGAACGAGCCACGTCCAGCCAGAACCAAAGCGTTTGGCACCGGCATCGTTGAAGGCAGTCTTGAGCTGATCGAGCGAGCCAAAAGCCTGCTGGATCGCGCTGGCGAGATCGCCAGAGGGCTGACCACCGCCATTGGGTTTCATGATCTGCCAGAACATGCTGTGATTGGCATGGCCACCACCGTTATTGCGCACGGCGGTGCGGATGTTTTCAGGTACTTCATTGAGACGACTCACCAGGTCATCAATCGAGAGCGAGGCAAGCTGGCTGTTGCTCTGTAGGGCCGCGTTCAGGTTGTTGACGTAGGCGGCATGGTGCTTGTCATGATGCAGATGCATCGTCTCCGCGTCGATGGTCGGCTCTAACGCACTATAATCATACGGTAGAGGTGGAAGTTCGTATGCCATAAAAATTCTCCTTACTCTAAATACGAGGTAGAAAGTGTTACCTCTTCAGATGGATATGGGTACCGAACTGGTTAGTCTTATTCGTAAATAGGCTAAATCCATGATTCATTTTATCCGATACAGGGGATGGTGTGCAAGCTCATAAAGACTATATTCACTGGCAAAAAGGACAGTTTTTCTTGCTTGCCAGGATATACAATATGCTACACTGTTAGTATTCAGGATTATTCATCGCCTACGGCGGGGTTCTTTTTTGCGTTTGTGGTCAATCCCTTTCACGTAAGCGTTAGAAGTGTAGGGTGTAGGGACAAGGGGTGGACGTGGCGGCGGTGAGGGGGCCTTGTGCTTGTCCTCGTTGGGAGTGCAGAAATCCCCACCAGGACAGGCACAAGGCCCCTTCATCCACATCCCCACATCCCCCTGCTTTCACGCACGCTCCGCTTACATGAAATGGATTACCTTTGTTAGGGCAACTATTGACGCAAAAATTCTATTATGGTTAGGAGCTTGTGTTATGCAGAAATTGCCAGACCCGAAACCTGGCAGGTGGCAGCTTTTTCGCATCTGGGCTAGCATCGGGTTGCAATCCTTTGGAGGTGGGGCATCGACTACATTTTTGATTCAGCGTGTGTTCATAGAGAAATATCGCTGGCTGACGATAGAAGAGTATTTGCATCTTTGGAGTTTATGTATTCTCACTCCTGGCATCAACCTCATAGCTCTCACCGTCCTGATAGGGAAGAAACTGGGGGGCATATGGGGGATCGTCGCCTCGCTCACCGGTATGCTCTTGCCAAGTGCGGCGATCACCTGCCTGTTAACGGTGCTGTTTCAACAAATCGAACACATCGCGGCAGTGCAGGCGGTTTTACGCGGTGTGGTACCGGCAACAGCAGGAATTATGCTGCTCGTCGGACTTAACTTTGCCCTGCCTCTCATCCGTAAAGGCTCTAAAGTAGGGGTGCTCTATATGCTGGGCAGTAGTATACTCATCATTGCTAGCGCACTGGCCATCATTCTTTTGCAGCTCACGGTGATTGCTGTAGTGCTCGGTGCTGTTGTCTTGGGTGCGCTTTTCTTTGCACCAAAACCGGCTTCTGCTCTTCTCGAAGAAGGAGGAGGAGGAGAGGAACACTAATGATTAATCCATTCATCTACTTTCTCCTTTTCCTGAAAGCCTCACTCTTCTCGACCGGCGGCTTTAGCAATTTACCCAGTCTGCACCAGGACTTGTTAGGCAACGGGTGGGCCAAAGAAGTCAACTTTGGGCAATCTATTGCCATTGGGCAGATCAGCCCTGGCCCGAATGGATTATGGGTCATTAGCCTGGGCTATCTCACTTACGGCTATCTTGGTGCAATTTTCGCTTTGATTGCCATCACGCTCCCGGCACTGCTGGTGCTCGTTGTTGCTGCTGGTTACTCGCGCATTGAACAGAGAGTATGGGTACAGGGTGCTATGCACGGTGTCTCGCTCGCCGTCATCGGTCTCTTGCTCACCGTTGTCTGGACGATTCTGCACCAGCCTGGCGTAGACTGGAAGGGATTGCTGATCGCCCTTGGTGCCTTCGGGCTGGCATTGACTCGCAAGGTAAACATTCTGATCATTTTAGCTCTGGCAGGACTCGTGGGGTATTTTTTGTATAGGTAAGATATTTTATAGAGGATGTAAAGGCTCCTTCCCTCCATCCACAAATTTGCCGTCCTAGATTTTTGCAATAGAGCCTCTTCTATGATATGCTTTGGGTGTATCGTCAAGAACGAACCATTCAATGCGTTTGAGGCTGACATCCTTTTCTGTAGAAGGAGGTAGTGGCTATGCTTCTTAAAACACAAGCCGCCACTGAAATTGCACGCTTTCTCGCGAATCATCCAACTCCTGAACAAATCGTAGCTTTCCATCCCTCTGCCGAGGTAGCTGAACGAGCATATGAACTCATCCATACTGAGCGAGACAGCTCGCTTATAGAAGAGGAACGCAAAGAACTTGAGAGCTATTTGGTGATTGAATATCTGATGGAGCTGGTCAAACTTGAAGCCCACCGTCAATTGAGACAGCAGGCATCCTAAGGCCATGACCAAGAAACCTTCCGTTCCTGAACGTTTACGACGTCAGGTTCAAGAGCGTGCGCAGGGACGATGTGAATACTGCCTCATCCATGAATCGGATATGTACTATCCGCACGAAGCAGACCATGTGATTGCTGAAAAACACGGTGGACCGACATCACTTGATAATCTGGCATGGGCGTGCATGTATTGTAACCGTTTCAAAGGCTCAGACCTTGCTTCTGTCGACCCAACATCAAATAAAGTCGTCTTTCTCTTTCATCCACGTGAGCAGAGATGGCATCGCCATTTTCGCCTCAACGGTGCTCTGATTGAAGGCATTACCTCAAGTGGGCGTGCGACTGTCGTCCTTCTTCACCTCAATGATGCCGAACGGGTGGCCTACCGGCTTGGGCTGATTGATATTGGCCACTATCCTGCCCGATAGTAACCAGCACAACCGAGGCATGCACCACGATCTGCACTGGCTACCTGGGCCATCCGTTAGGGAATAGGCACTTCGAGAACGGTACTCTCTTCCTTACTGGATCCCCGTCAGTTATGCGGGGGAGTTGTCACCGCTCGTTGAGCGGCACGAATCGCACGTCGGTGGGGCCGGTGTAGTCGGCTTCTGGACGGATCAGGCGGTTATTGCCGACCTGTTCCAGGATATGGGCCGTCCAGCCGGCTACGCGACTGACGGCAAAGGTGGGGGTAAAGAGGTCTCCAGGCAAGCCAACGGAGGCCAGCAGGGCGGCGGAATAAAATTCGACGTTGGTGTAGAGGCGGCGACCCGGTTTCTCTTCTTCCAATAAAGCCAATGCCAGTTCTTCCACGCGACGAGAGAGAATGAATGCTTGTGGATCGGCCAGACGAGCCAGTTCGCGTAGTTCTTCAGCGCGTGGGTCTACTGTTTTGTAGACGCGGTGTCCAAAGCCCATGAGACGCTCGCCCTTTGCCATGGCATTGCGCAGCCACGGTTCAGCATTCTCTACCGTCCCAATGGCCTGCAACATATCCAGCACCTTGGAGGGCGCACCGCCATGCAAAGGACCTTTCAATGCGCCTATGGCGGCAACAGTGGCCGAGACAATATCCGATTCCGTGCTGGCTACCACGCGTGCCGTGAACGTGGAAGCGTTCATGCCGTGATCGGCCAACAACACCAGGTAGGCATCCAGTGCTTTGACGTGCTGTTGCTCCGGTATTTTTCCCGTCAACAGGTACAGGTAGTTGGCGGCATGACCAAGCTCCGGCTTTGACTGTAATAGCTCCTGCCCGGTGCGCATGCGATGGAAGGCTGCCAGGAAGAGCGGGAAACGCGCTGTCACGGCAATGGCCTGCTCAACTGTCGGCTTACCTTTAATGGTGGTCGCGCCCCACGCGGAAGTCGCGGTGCGCAATACATCCATTGGCTCTGCGGTTGCAGGCAGAGCGTGAATAACCTGCACTACCGCTTCCGGTAGCGTGCGTTGGGCTGCCAATTGCGCCTTGAGGTTTGCCAGTTCGGTTGTGGTGGGGAGATGCCCAAACCAGAGCAGGTGGGCGACCTCTTCAAAAGAGGTGGTACGGGCCAGATCATGAATATTGTAGCCACGATAAATTAATCGCCCTGCCGTGCCTTCCACTTTGCTCAACACGGTACTGGCCGCTACAATGCCTTCCAGGCCACCTTTTTTCGGCTTGTTGCTTGTGTCTTTCTGTGGATTTTCGTTTGTCTCAGGTATCATCGTTGACATCTTGCGCTCACTCCTTTGTTGCTACTATACTCCACGCAATAAACCTTATTTACAAGTTGTAGCATTTTTTTTGATGAAAGTCAATAAGATTTGATATTACTTGATATTACACGATTTATATCGATTAGAGGGAAAAATGATTGACAAACGTGGGCTAGCCTTTTATGATTGAAGTGAAGGAAGCTACAATCCTTTTTTCACACTTGGACGGAAGGAGAGCCAACGATGATAGAGCTTAACGGCGAAACATATCTGGATGGGAAAGAAGCCTGTCACCTGCTTGGCGTCAAGGTGTCAACGCTGTATACCTATGTCAGTCGGGGGATATTGAGAAGCTATAAGCAGGGTATCAAGCGGCAACGTCTCTATAAACGGATAGAGGTCGAGTCGCTGCTACAGTTGCGTCCAAGCACTGACGCTTTGCCCACCGCGAACAACGAGCAAGGCAGGGACGAGCAAGATCATAGACCCGACCTGCCGCACGCGGAAGATTGGGTACCAAACGTCTAGCGTTACCATGCTCGAAAGGTTGTTTTCATGCCAGACGGCAGAGCACAATCGCTTGCCATCGCCTGTTCCGCGGGTGGATTCAAAGGCGTATTTGTGCATGGCGTACACAGTGCTTTAGAAGAGGCGGGCGTGTATGCCGATGGCTACGCGGCCGCCTCTTCCTCTGTGTTTCCCGCCGTCTGCGCCGCCATACACCAGGCAAACGAGATCGGTTTGCGTTACTGGCGCAGCGCATTGCACACCTTACAGCAGCCCGGTAACGGCATGAGCGAGGTAGTATTACACAGTATTGCTGAATCCAGCCAACCCTTGCACAATTTCCTGCTCCAACCTGATATGGCGCGTTTTTTCATTGCTACCAGCGCGGTGGTTACGGTAGAGGGTGCGGAACAGACCCAGGGGGACGGGGCAAGACGCCTGGGGAGACGCTTGCTTGTGTCAGCAGCTCGTGGCGATAGCAGTTGGGCGCGGCAGCATTTGCGCAAGCATGTATTCGATAGTGCCGCTACCGATGCGGCATACCGCCTCACGCCAGAGAATATCGACGCCGTGATTTATGCCTCGACGCGCATGTTGCACGCCTGGACTATACCGGCTACGATAGCCGGACAAGCCTTTGTTGATGCCAGCTATACGTGTGCCTGCCCAGCTATTGAAATGGCGCAAGAGGGCTATAAAACTGTCATCGCTATTGCCACCGAAGCAGGGCCGCTCTACCGCGACATTTTTGCCAGTACACAGATACCCGATAGATGGGGTAATACGCCCATCCATATCATTCGTCCAGCACAAGACCTGGCAAAGCTTGGCACAGGTTTTACCGAGGTGACGGAAGATGGGCTGGTGGTCGTCTATGAGCATGGCAAGGAACAGGGACGCGCCTTTCTACAAACATTCGTTTGACGTGCTAGATATTTGGAGAGAAGGGCTGTCCTGCTTGGCGGAGCGAAAAAGCCCTCTTCTGCCACCCGAACAACTCTTTTCTCCCCTCCCCCCCGAA
>JBPCJY010000102.1:0-29413 GCA_051004815.1 Ktedonobacteraceae bacterium | reverse complement strand
ACCGTATGGTTTGCCCAGCCCGCTTGCTTATACCCTCTACTTTTTTTTACGTTTTCCCAGGTCGCGTTCGACGAAGCGCACGTCTTTTACCTTTTCGAGTCGCGTGAAGAGGCGTTGTAGTTGGTCGAGGCCATCAATTTCCAGGGTGGCACTGATGAGCGCGAGCTCTTTCCCGTTGCTCACGGTGGAACTGACGGAGGTCATGTTGACGCCGATCTCGGTGACAGCCGCCGCGATATCGCGAATGAGGCCCGCACGGTCACGAGCCGTGATGAGGACAGGGGCCTGATAACGTTGTTGTGCCATAGTGATCCAACTGACAGAGACCAGGCGTTCCCGCTCACGTTCACGATAACGACCGATATTCTTGCAATCGGCCCGATGGACTATTGCGCCTTTGCCGCGGCTGATGAAGCCGACGATGTCATCGCCGGGCAAGGGGCAGCAACAATTGGCAAGACTGGTCAATAGTCCACTGACTCCAGCCACCTGTAATCGCGCTGAGGAACCCTGTTTGGGGGCCATCGTGATGGGCAATGGCTCCTCTTCCTCTTTTGTCTCCTTGCCTTCGCGCAGCTCGCGCAGTTGTTGCCAGCGTTCAATCAGCTTCACGGCGACAGCGTGTTGTCGTATTTCGTCGCTGCCAATGGCGGCCAGTATGTCTTCAAACGACTTGCCATTGTACTCGTTGGAGAGCCAATCTTGCAAGTCTTCGTTGAGTATTTCTATGCCACGCGCCGCACCGCGCACTTTCAGTTCGCGATCCAGACGTTCACGTCCAATCTGGATATTGATAGCACGCTCATGCGTTTTGAGATAGCGGCGAATTTTGCTGCGTGCGGCGGCAGTGCGAGCGAACAAGAGCCAGTCGCGGGTCGGATGGGCGGTACGATTCGTCACGATATCGACAATCTCGCCGCTTTTGAGTTCATAATCCAGTGGCACCATGCGTGTCACCAGGCGATCACTCTCGCCCGCTCCGTTGGTGCTCTCGGTAATGATACGAGCACCAGCGCACCTATCGCCGACCTTTGAGTGGATGCGATACGCAAAATCGAGCGGGGTCGAACCGACGGGCAAATCTTTGACCTCGCCTCTGGGTGTGAAGACGAAAATCTGCTCTTCAAAGAGATCATCTTTCACCGCGTCCACAAATTCTGTGTCGCTAGTGTTCGATGAGCGCAGATCGCGCTGCCAATCCGCCAGTTGGCGCAACCAGGAGAGCAGTTCTTTGGCCGAGGCTGAGGCACGATCACCGACATCCTTGTAGTGCCAGTGCATGGCGACACCATATTCCGCCATCTCGTGCATCGCGAAAGTACGGATCTGCACCTCCACCAGTTGGTCATCCATACAGAAAATGGTCGTGTGCAGCGCCCTATAGCCATTGGATTTGGGATTGGCGATAAAATCTTTGATGCGCCCCTCTTTTGGCTTCCACAGACTATGCACATGGCCCAAGGCGATATAGCAGTCGGGCGTCGTCTCCACCAGGATACGGAAGGCGACCAGGTCATGAATCTGGCCGAAATCCAGTACCTCTTGCAGGTCTTCCATCTGCTCAAGCTCGCCAGCACTGCGCTGGAGCTTCTTATAAAAGCTATACAGGTGTTTGACGCGGCCCGATATTTCCGCCTTCAGACCAATCGAGGCCATCTCTTCGCGCAGCTTATTACAGACGAGATCGACATAGGAACTCCACTGCTTGCTCTCCATCTCGACATGCGACAGCACCCAGGCATATTTGTCAGGCTCCAGGATTTCAAAAGCCAGGTCTTCCAGTTCGCACTCGACACGCGACATACCGAGGCGACCCGCCAGAGGCGCGTAGATTTCGCGTGTCTCCAGTGCCATCGCTAAGCGTTCTTGTTGCGCCAGGGACGGTAATACCGCTTGATCCTTGTGGCGCGTAACCAGGCGCATAGCGTGCAAGCGATAGGCCAGTTTGAGCAAGACGACGCGGGGGTCTTCCGCCATACCAATAAACATCTTGCGCACAGTCTCGGCTTGCTGGCGCCGTAAAGCCTCACGAATACGCCGCTTCTTTTGGTCGCGGCCATTCTCACCTTCGCCGCCAGTATTGGGCAAGCTATATTGCGCACCGACTTGTTTCTTGCGTTCCAAGATATTCAGGCGCAGCATACTACCCACGACGCGTCCGACGGGGATACCTAACAGGCTCTCGACACGATCCAAGGGGAGAAGTTCCGCGTCAACAGCTTCAAAAACCATGCCAGCTGCTACGCCCACGGCGTCGATGCGCATTTGAGCCAGGATAGAGCCGACAGCCAGCGCATGTTCCAGGGGCGAAATTTGCTGCAACGATTGGAGCGAGGCTTCACGGTGCTCGTGAATGCCACCACACGTCTCTTGTGCCAGGCGAATTGCCTGCCTGACCGCATCGACCTCCGTCTCGCCCATATATAGTCTGACAGTAGCCATGAGTTGCTCGGCTGCACTAGCCAAAGGATCATGTATGATAGGTTGGTTTTCTATAGGCATTGGTATCATAGTGATGTTCTTTATCTATTTATTCAAGGCGACGACCGGTCGCTACATTCCGCGTCAGTGTTCGATTGACGCTGACGACATTTTTGACCTGGCGCAATCGTTTAAAGATGCGATCTATCTGCTCCACAGCAGCTATTTCCAGAGTAGCAGTAATCACGGCTTTTTGCAATGAAGCAGTAGTACTGGATGTCACCGCCGTCATGTTGATACCAGAGTCGGCAACGACAGCCGCCACGTCGCGCAATAGCCCAGCACGATCGCGGGCCACGATAGTTATCGGAGCCAGATAGAGCTGGGGTTCGATCTGTAACCAGTTCACCTCGACAAAGCGGTCACGGGCCTGCTCACCATAGCGGCGCAGTGTGCGACAATCGCTGCGGTGGACAAACATACCTTTGCCTGGATTAAAGAAACCGACGATAGCATCGCCAGGAATAGGGCAACAACAATGCGCCAGTTTGACCACGGTGGAGGCGCGATTGGTGCTGCTCTTGCTCTCTAATGCAGCGGGTGCAGAGCCAGTGGGTAGTTCAGCGTTGCGCTGCTCTCCCTCTTCTTGTCGTGTTGTTGTGATCTCACCGCGACGCTCCAACACTGGTACCAGTTGCTCCATCAGCGTCCCGATGGGCAAATCTTCGCGTCCCAGGGCCACATAGATATCGTCTTGTGTGGGATATTTTTTGAGCGTGGTAAACGAGACAAAATCATTGTCGCGTACCACCCCAATACCTGGCGTACCGACTGTTTTCAGGGCCAAATCCAGACGTTCGCGACCCAGTTGCAGATCAATCTCGCGCTCGTAGGTCTTCAAGTAGCGGCGAATCTTGGTACGGGCGGCAGCCGTGCGTGCGAACGAGAGCCAATCACGGGTGGGATGCGTGGCGCGATTCACCACGATATCCACAATTTCTCCGCCCTGTAACTCGTAATCTAGTGGCACCAGCCGCGTCACCAGGCGACCGGTATCAATCATATTCGTGATGATACGCGCACCCGCACAGTGATCGCCAATATCGGTATGGATGCGATAGGCCATGTCCAGGGGGGTCGAGCCACGCGGTAGGTCTTTGACCTCACCCTTGGGAGTAAAAACGAAAATCTGCTCCTGGAAGATATCGTCCTTGACGGCTTCGACAAATTCGTCCGCGCTCTGCGGTAACTCACGCTGCCACTCGCGCAGTTGCTCAATCCAGGCGATCATCTCGCGATAGGAGAGCCGCGAACCACCGCGCTCTTTCAAGTACCAGTAGCTGGCAATGCCATAATCCGCTGTGCGCTGCATCTCATGCGTGCGAATTTGGATTTCGGCGAGACGATCATCCAGGCAGAAGACTGTTGTATGCAGCGACTGGTAGCCATTGAGTTTGGGCGTGGCGATAAAGTCTTTAATGCGCCCGTCCTTGGGTCGCCACAGGGCGTGAATATGCCCCAGGGCCAGGTAGCAGTCGTGATCAGAATTGACCAGGATGCGAAAGGAGACGAGGTCATGAATCTGGCTGACATCGCCGCCGCTTTGCTGCAACTTGCGATTGATGCTCGCCAGGTGTTTCTGCCAGGCGTGAATCTCGGCATGAATACCGGCTCGATCCATCTCTTCTTGCAAGATACGACAGACTTCATCGCTGTAGGCCTGCTGCTTGCGTCGTTCCTCTTCCACCTCACGAGCTAAGCGTGCATATTTATCCGGCTCCAGATAGGAGAAAGCCAGGTCTTCCAATTCGGCCTGCACCAGGGCCATGCCCAGACGTCGTGCGAGAGGCGCGTAGATTTCACTGGTTTCACGAGCCTTGTTCTGCTGCTGTGCAGGGTTCATGACGCTTAACGTGCGCATGTTATGTAAACGGTCGGCCAACTTTAGGACGACCACACGCGGGTCTTCCGCCATCGCCAGCAACATTTTACGCACCGTCTCGGAACGCTGCCGCCGCTTCAATTCACGCGTCTGCTGGCGGCGTTGCTCATCGTTGAGCAGAAGCATATCCTCGTGGGAACCGGGTCCCACCTCTGGTATGAGAGCGTCAAACTTTGTCACGCCGTCCACAATGTTGGTCACGGCGTTCCCAAACTGAGCACGCAAATCTTCTAAAGAGTAAGAGGTATCCTCTACAACATCATGAAGCAAGGCGGAGACAATGCCATCGGCGTCGATACGCATATCGGCCAGGAGCAGAGCAACCTCCAGTGGGTGTTGAATGTAGGCTTCACCTGAGCGGCGCAATACGCCCTGGTGCGCCAATTTTGCCAAATCGTAGGCACGTTCAATCCTCTCCATATCTAATGGAGTGAGATATTGACAGGTCTCCGCCAGGAGATCTTGTAATGTGCTGCCCTGCACCGATACCATCACAGGGGTGGGTGCTATTGGAGCTATAGACTCTTCAGGATCGATTGCCATCATGGGATACCTCGAATTATTTGCCTACGGATTATTGTTACCTCTATAGAAGAAAACAAATAGCAGTAGCATTTTTGTTCCATGCCGCCACAGCTTACACATCCTCAACAACATGAGCTTACACATATGTATAGGAATGTTCTTTTTCCTATTATATGGTGTGACGAACAAGTGTCAAGAAAAGTATACATTTTTAGGACATGAGAAAGAATATTGCGAAGAAACTATGCCTATTTCACTGATATTATACTGTGCTGCTCTGTTTCCTTTCATTTGAAACACCGCCTACGGTGGGGGAAAAGGGAGGGAGAACTGGGGCACAGCCCCAGACCCCAGTCAAGGGGCGGCCGCCCCTTGCATCCCTGCTCTAGTTCCTTCAATCGAAAGTGGTCAGACTAGTGCTACCAACCTTCTCTCACCGAGCGGGCGATGTATCACATTTCTTTCTAATGCCAATCTTATCTGTCTTTAATGTCGCTTTTACCAAACGTTAACCGAGAAATATTACACTAGAGACATCTGTTACGATGAAGTAAAAACAGACAGGTGAGGACGGGCAGAAGAAACTGTGGCCCCCACCCGCAGTTCTCTACGGCATGGCAACTGCAAAGGAGCAGGTTGCCCGGATAAGGAGTTACGTTATGATGAATACTGGTAGAACGTATATGGCGGCACCATGGACGCGTTGGCAAGATTGGTGCAACGTAGTGCTTGGCGTCATTCTCTTCATTGCCCCCTGGTTTACCATCAGTTGGAGCCACATGAACAGTTCGTGGGATGCCTGGATTCTAGGCGTGGTTATCGTGTTGGTTTCTCTCTGGGCTTTGGCTACCCCTGGCAGCATTGTCCCTAAAGTAATCAACCTCATCCTTGGTATCTGGGTCTTCATCTCACCGTGGATTCTCGGCTTTGCCTATATGGCTGGCATAGCCTGGTCGGCCTGGATCATTGGTGCCCTGGTCATTATCATCTCCGCGTGGGCACTCACACAGATGCAACAGTCCCCCACTCGAGCTGCTGTGTAGATTAGCTGTTAGCAAGCGCAATGAAAGGGCGACCGTGTGGTCGCCCTTTCATTGCGCTTGCCGAGATTCATGCCCAAGCTGATACAAAAAACTGATCGACCTGCACCTCAAAACCCGGTAACACTGATGAGGGCAAGATAGCTTTTCCTTGAAAGACCCCTAATGACCTGTATCGTTCCTCGGTAAGCACCAATAGCTCAACAGTTTGCGTCCCCGGTTCTACAATCCAATATTCCGGTACTTTAGCTTTTGCATATGCCTGGTATTTATCGTGCCGATCCATCGTCGCACTGCCCGGTGACACTACTTCGACAATCACGTCAGGAGTGCCTACAATATGACGCCCTTTCAACTTTTCGCGGCCAGTTTTGAGCAGCACAACAACATCTGGTTGAAACACATTGTCAGGTGAAAGTTCAACATCAATAGGAGCCACAAACACTCCACCGAGATTGGCAGTTTCAATATAGGTAGACAGATAGCGAAAAAGCCGACCAACGATTTCTTGATGCGACCAGCTGGGGGAAGGTGTCATATACAAAACTCCATCTACAATTTCATAGTGTTGCCCTTCTCCTGTAAGGGCCGCGTAGGAGCTATACGTCCATTGCCCTTGCCGGGGACCAGCAACCCAGTCAGCAGGAGTAACCATTGGTAGCCTATCTGTTGTTGTCATAGTTGTACTGTCTTTCATAAAGGGAAGGAATGATATATTGCTACTACGAGAAACATCCATGCGGCTATACTAATCACTATATCATATTCAGGGCTTCTTAAGCCCTATCAACGCCCAAGAGGAGCAACGGCAATTTTTCCGCGGGGTCCAGATTCTCGTTAGCCCATTTCTCCTATATTTCATCGTGTATTTTCATGTTTCATCTTGTGTATGTTACACTGACCATCCTGTCTGTTTGCCAATCAAGCAGACAGGGGTTGTAAACCAGGGTGGTTTACATACAACTTGGAACACGTCACTAGAAGAGAGTACGATGAAACAATCCCTTTTAACGTTCCGCTTATTAACGTTCCGTACAGTTCTCCAGCACAAGTTTACAGTGGTATTGCTCGCATTATTCATGTTCGGATTGGTAGGAGGAGGGAGCGTCTTATTGCGGCCAGCATCGGCCTACGCTGCCTCAGACTGCCGCTACTACACGGTGAAAGCGGGAGATACGCTAAGCTATATTGGGCAAGCCTATCACTCGACAGTCCAGGATATCGCGGCAGTGAATCACATAGCGAATATCAACCTGATCTTCCCTGGTGAGACATTCTGCATTCCTAGCTCACACCAAACGTCACCTGTCACAACGACGCCTACGAAAACAGCGTCAGGGCAAGGGACAACAAGTCAACCCACGGGTTCCGTTGCGACGATGATTTCCCAGGTTTTCGGATCAAATGCGCCGCAGGCATTGCGTATCGCGCAGTGTGAATCTGGCCTGAACCCTAATGCGTACAATCCCATCTCTATTGGTGGGAGCCATGCCGAGGGTGTCTTCCAGATTCTCTATCCGAGTACCTGGAGCGGTACGCCGCAAGCTGCCAGTTCGCCTTACGATGCATGGGCGAATATTCAGGCCGCACACGCCATCTTTGTGCGCGATGGTTATAGCTGGCGCGAATGGACGTGCCAGTAAGCAGCAAGCCAAATACACCACTGTAAAGAGAACACAGATGCCGACGTCAGGAACGTCGGCATCTGTGTTCTCTGTTAGTTATGAAGAGAATCTCTACGATATATAGTATTTATATAAAATTAGGAAGATTGGTAGGGGATTGGAATACACTTAGAGAACTATTGTTCACTTGTATTATGCCTGGTATTTAGGTTAAGCTATCACAAGCAAATGCGAGATGACTTCTCAAGCGTAAGCGGGGATGTCGAACGGTATAAAAGTGACACATGATAGACGATGCATTTGCGTTGAGATACTGAATCAGTGAAGGAATAAAAGGAGAAAAAATTATGGCATTAGCGACAGTAGTACTTGGATTTGCGTTACAGCCCGGTGGCTTTCTTATGTGGCTGCTCGTGGGCTTGTTGGCCGGCTTAATTGCTGGTTTCCTGATGCGCGGTAGTGGTTTCGGTATTATCGGCGACATCGTCGTTGGTATTCTCGGTGCCATTATTGGTGGCATTATCGCGGGAGCCTTGTTTGGAACGACCTTTGGCTTCTGGGGCAGCTTGCTGTTCGCCATCATCGGCGCATGTATCCTGATCGCGATTGTTCGCGCTGTGACCGGTACGCGCTATCGCCGTGGCCGCACATTATAGTAGTCGGAACAGAACTATAGTATCACGAACTAAAAGACGAGGGGCCTTTTAGTCGTTAGCTACAAGGCCCCTCGTCTTTTAGTTCACAGACCGTGACCTAATACATCAACTTGGATTTCGCTCTCTTTCGGGGTGATTAAAGTGGCAGTCAGAAAAATTTGGGAACATTCCCAAATTGATCCACCAAAAAGAGGCTACCGCCACGTTTAACAGACAACGTCCGCATGTTTTTGCGTTATCGACGAAGGGGAAATAGACGATGGGTTCTTCACACATGTTTGCTCCTTCTGTTTAGGGAACATTGTCTTTCCCTCGGTTCCTCACGGCAATTACACTCTTATCATTATCTACCAGAACAAGATATAATTATAAAGCAGATCAGTACAGCAGAGAACTGATTGATAACAACTAACTTACTATTGGGTGGCCAAGGCTTTTTGAACGTCGTTTTTGAGTATCTGAGTTCAACTCTGGGGGCAAATCACTATCTATGGATACTAATCGGTTACTACAGCAATTGCGCGACCTCAGCCTGGAAGAGGGACGCCGCCTCATCGTGGAACATGATGCAGATCTCAGTGACTATACAGCGTTCGGTGTCCTGCTAGCCGATGAAGCCCTGCAACAAAGTTTTGTCAATCCTGCTGTCTCGCTCAAGCTAGCTGAAATACTGACCTTTTTTGGCGACCATGTCCACCATCTTTCCTCTCACGCCCTTGGACTCAAAGCGAAAGGTGATGCACTACGTGTCATCGGCTTTCATCAAGCAGCTATCGACTGCCTGGATACTGCTGGTGCGGAATTTCTACAGGAAGGGGACGAAGAAAACTGGGCGCGTAGCCGCATCAGCTGGATTCTATCCTCTGCCTGGCTTGGGCACGTTGACGAAGCGTTACAAGAGGCAAAACGTGCCCACGCAGCATTCGTTCGCATCGGTCAACCGTATTGGGCCTGTGTTATTGATAGCAACACCGCATTGATCTACAAGTATAGCGGTCGCTATCAGGATGCTCTCACGTTATCCCAACAGATACTAGTGGTCTATCACGCACTACCAAATCAAAGTGACCAGAGTATCAAACGACAGATAGCTATTGCCGAATGCAATCAGGCTAACCAACTGGCTATGCTTGGTGATTTTGAAGAAGCCTATCGCTTGCAACAGCAGGCAAGAGCTAGTTTCATTGCGCTCAATGAAACTAGTTGCGTGATCAGTACAGAAATGAACCTTGCTGATCTTGATTACACACAGGGCTATTATCGCTCCGCCTTGCGCCACTACTATGATGCACTTGACGTGATGGATCAGAACGAAATTGATGAACCGCCGCTCCTGGCTTTATTCAAACTCTGGATGGCAAATTGTCTGATGAAACTGAATCGCGTTCAAGAGGCATGCCAGTTAGCAGAAGAGGCGGTAGCCATCCAACGCCAACTTGATATGTCACTACAGAAAAGTGATGCTCTGCGCGAATACGCAACAATATTGATCGCTTCAGGAAATTTGCACCAAGCCTTGGCGACACTTGACGAGGCGAGGGTAGTCTTCAGCAGTGGGAAACTCCACTACTATGCGGCGATCACAGAACTCCAGCAGGCAGAAGTACAACTCGCAATGGGACATGCCACTGAAGCATACGAACGAGCATATCACCTCAAGGCATACTTCGATGCCCAAAATCTGGTGGCCCGTTCGGTACGTGCAGCTATAGTTATGGCGAGTGCTTTAATAGCCATAGGCCAGACAGAAGATAGACAGCAGGCTATCACGCTCAGCAAACAGGCGGTCACGCAAGCGCGTCAGTATAATTTGCAAGAAGAGGTCTATAAGGGCTATCATTTGCTGGGGCGTTTATTCGTATTGCAGGGAGATACCACGAAAGCCACACGGCGCTATAGAGCAGCGATTGCCCAAATAGAGCGTATGCTTGATCAACTCGGATTTGATTTGTCACCAACGTTTTTACACACGACCTGGACACTGTACGAAGAAATGATTGCGCTCTGTCTCCAGCAATCGCAGTTCACCCGCGCTTTCAGCTACCTTGAACGAGCGCGTTCTACAGCCCTGCGGCAGCATTTACGTGTGATAAAAGTATCGCGAGAGCGCGGAGAAAAGCACATCAGCATAGATAATACCCCTGAACCGATGTCACAAACTACTGGAGTGGTGATCCTGCGTCTGCAACAAGAACTCAACGAGTGGCAGGAACGCTATCGCCAGTACAGCACCTTGCTTGCCAACGCTACGACATTAGAGACATTTTCTCTTGATCGCCACACCGTTGAGCAAGAGCTTGCACGTTGTGAAGCAAAACTGAGCGATCTCTTTGAACGCCTACACCTCTATCAAACGACGAGCAGTGTTTCTTCTCAAAGCAAACAGAAGGCAATAGCTTATTCATATCGGGTAGATATCACAAAACTCCGCCAGCAGCTTAGGCCAGAACAGTGCCTACTGGCTTACTTCATATGCCAGGAAAAGCTGGTGATCTTTGTGCTAACAGCTGAGTTGCTTGTTACACACGAAGTGCCGGATGCTATCCGGCCCCTGGAACGTCTGCTGCCCCTGCTGTACGCTCATCTTCAAACCGATGGTTGGTCGGATATACAGCATCCACCACAAGAGGTGATTCGCCGCCTGCTGCATAAACTGTATACTATTCTTATAACGCCGATGATCGGCACATTGCCATCTCATATCAACTCTTTGATCATTGTACCTTATGGTCCATTGCATGATCTTCCGTTTCATGCACTACACAACAGTCATCAGTTCCTGATTGAGCGCTTCCAGATCAGCTATCTCCCTGCCGGTAGCTTGCTACATAGCAAAGACAATACCCTGGATAGGGCTACGAGTCATTCCATAACACCATCTTCCACTGCATATAAATCACCGTTGATTTTTGGCTATGCGGGGAACGGAAATGCGCGGCGCATGCTTGATGAGGCAACGATGCTGGCTGACGTATTAGGAGGAACATGCTATCTTGAACAAGAAGCGACAATTGGACGCTTAATCACAAACGCTCCAGGAAGTCCGATCATTCATATCGCAACCCATGGTCGCATGCGCCTGGACGCACCCCATTTTTCCTCCGTCCTCCTCGCTGATGGGCAGTTCAATGCTCTAGATGCGTTTCAGTTGGATATAAAAGCATGCGAACTGGTGACACTGAGCGGTTGCGAAACTGGAAAGGCACTTATCGGTGGCGGTGACGAGCAACTTGGTCTCGGTCGGGCATTTCTAGCCGCAGGCGCGAAGTCCCTGGTGATGAGCTTGTGGCCTGTCGAAGATACCGCTACACATATCTTCATGCAACACTTTTATCTATGCTTGCTGGATGGCAAGACGCGAGTGGAGGCATTACGTTCTGCTCAATGTTATCTCCTGCGCCATCAATCATCCATGTATGCCCATCCATATTTCTGGGCGGCATTTCGACTTGTCGGTGAGACTGGTGCGCTTTCTATAGTCCAAAAACCTGTTCCCTAAGCGTTACATACTCAGGATATATAAAAGACCGTAATACCACAAAAGAGACATACATCGTTGGAGGATCACAATGAGTAGTCAGACACAAGAACAGTCGCAATCACCCTGGTGGAATCAATCCGTCGTTTATTGGCAGGCCAATCAGGTAGCTATTACCTTTCACTCTCCATTGGATCGTGCGGAGGGGGTAGAGCAGATCATTGCATCGCTCAGATTAAATGATTTGAATCAATTTCTTGCCGCACATGGTTTTCAACTAAGAGCATTTACACTAAAAGATGTCCCGCATCCAGCAGAACCATCATTGAATGAGCTTGAGCAGCTTGAAGCAGAGCTTGAGCAACTTGAAGCAGAAGTTGAAGCGTTGGAGCGAGTAGCGCGTAATCGCACGACAATTACCAGGCATCATACCAGCGATGGTCAGCCATACAAGACGCCCGCCCAACGGGACCTTGAAGAGCTTGAGGCCAGGATAGAGTTGCTTGAACGAGAAATAGAGCAACGTGAGCGAGCGGCTCGTCAGCACGACAACGCCACTCCAGGAGACGGGGTGGATGGTCAGGAACCTCCAAGACGCGGTCTGAATAGTCCCGTGGGGAAGTACTTGTTTGCCCCTGCTTCAGGTCAGGGTACGCTGGCAATGTGTTTCTTTCATAGCAGCAATCCATCGCTTGCGCCTTCCTCGTCTCGGCATGGCAATGGAAAAGAAGGTGCGACGACAGCTGACACAACAAAGGCGGTTGTGAAGTTGATCAACCAGAATCTGGACAAGCTCAAACAGGATGGGCATATTCCTCTCGTATCGGCAACGCCAAACTGGATTAGTGGAGGTGCACCAGATATAGGGTCATCCTGCCCTGCATCGGAACCTATTCCGGTACCAGAGGATCATGCTCATGCACAGTGGCATTTCACGCTGCCAGACCTTTCGGATAGCTTGCAAGCCCTGAAAGGCGATGGCGTAACCATTTTTGTACTTGACACGATGCCCAACAAGACTCAAATCACGAAAGCGGCGCAGCGCATTAGCAATAAAAATATGCTACTGCAAAGCGTGGCAGCAGCTATGAATAACATATCGCCATCGATAGTAATCCCGACCTCCAAGTCGATACCTGCAAGGCTTAATACCATCCAAACAGGCAAAGATATCTATGGGCGGCACTTCGGCTTCAAAATGGCCGATCATGGCCTCTTTGTCACTGGTATTCTCCACGACCTGGTGCCCAACGCAAAAATTGAGTGCATACGTGTCCTAAATGATTCTGGCGTGGGCGATCTAGGCATGATTACCGATGCGCTCCAAGAGATACAACAACGCATGGCGAAGCAAGAGTTCAAACGCGTCGTCGTCAATCTCAGCATGATTATCATTGCTCCAGACGAAAATTTGCCAGATCTCTGGTTCGCGGATGACACTACCCATGCTGAAGGACTCGCGGCGATGATACAAGACATAGACCTTCTGCATGCTGGCCTTCGCATGGTCATCCAGAGCCTGGTCACACAACAAAAAGCAGTGATTGTCGCCTCCGCGGGAAACGAATCGGATACGAGCAACTTTCATGGCTTGAGCGGCGGAGTACCACATCGCTTCGGACCACGCAATCCCGCAGCCTTTCCAGAGGTCATTTCTGTTGGTGCCGTAAACAACGAAGGGCTGGCGACAACATATAGTAATTATCCCTCAGTGCTCCCTAATCATAACGGTGTTGCAACCTACGGCGGTGCCTTGCCACAGCCTGTCCCACCTCAACCAGACCCTTTGGTAAAAACACATGCTATTGTGAAGGATGCCGTGGTTGGCCTCCATAGTTCTTCGCAATATCCGACGCTCTCGGCAAGTGAAACACCACCCCATGAGTATTCTGACGATAGTCACGGGTGGGCATACTGGTCCGGTACATCGTTTGCCACCCCAATCGTCAGTTCCCTGGCGGCTCTCTTGTTACAAGCGGAACAAAAGGGTGACTTGCCTGCAAATACATCGGTAGAAGAACTGATTACGACAGCGCACGGACAAAAGCTACTCACAGCCACTCACGCAGCCTTTTCAAACCATACAGGTTTCGGTGTCGATATAGGGCTATTGAGAGCGGTTCAAAAGGGTTCATAAATCAGGTATGCAGCAGCAGATTCTCGAAGTGTATTGATCATCTGGTTTCCTCTGCCTACGAGGGAACCAGATGATTGCAGTTTCGATTTTGGCTGGGCTGCACCTTAACTACCAATAAGATGAGAAAAACACATAGTTCGTTAGCCATGCTCGATGGTGATACCTTCGATGATGATATTCTGGTTGGGAAGATGAATAAGCAGAATATATTCACCGATGGGTACAGCGTTAAATACGATATTCCCCAGGTCGTCTACGGTGGCCTCACACAGGGGTATTTTGACCAATGCTTCCGCGTTGCCACGCTCAAAAGGTGCAGGGTATAACTCTGCTCGCGCTCCCTCGAATGCATCGACCGTTTCAGCATTGTCCACGCTGGTGAGTATACCGAGCAACATGTATGCGCCATTGCTGGCACGCGAGAGGTGCAGCGAAATGTCGATAGCCTCGGCCCGGTACTGGCGCGGCCAACCTTTATTCGTGCTATTGTTGCTATTGCGCACGACCAGTTGCGCCTGCTGGCGAACCAGGGTAGCAAAAATGCGTCGTGCTGATGACGGTGCCAGTAATTCCTCGATGAAACGGCGACCGGCTTCCACCAGTGAAGATGCATGGGAGGTACGTAGCGGTACTTCGCGCATGAAGCGGCGCGTTTCGGCTACTTCTTTTGTGCAGAGAGGGCAGTCTACTACGTGGGTCGCGATGCGTATCTTCTCGTCGTCTGGCAGCAAGTTCTCACAATAGAGGCTGAGTTGTAAACCATCGGGACATAAGCGACGATAGAGGTGTGAAACGAGCGAGGCATTGACCTGTTTGTATCCGGCTAAGCGCTGTTGGCAGAGGTCACATTGATCCAGGTGTGCCTGTTTCCGTGCGGGCAACGTTTCTCCGTCGAGCGCATAGCTCAAGAGTTCCTCGTCATTGGGGGCCTGTGAATGCAAACAGTCCATAGTTCGTGTTTCCTATTCTTTGGCATGAATGGCATTTACGATTGAAGCAATTCCATGCTGTTTGTGTTGCTGTATAAACGTGCCAGAGAACGTTTTTTCGCGCCTCGGTTTCACACAGTATAGTATATAAGAGAGTGTATCATTCATCGTCACCTAATAGCCAACGCAGGCGATCCTTGTTACGTTCAAGTCGGTCGCGGATGTTGCGTATGAGGCGATAGATCTCATGCACATCATCGAATTCTTGTGGACAGAACTGCACAATTTCGCGCGGCTTGAGGCCACAGTGGTAGAGGAGATAGGCGACACGCTGCTCGCGTTCGTTGGGCAGTAAACCCTTGATGACGTGCCAGGTTTCGGAACTCTCTCCATCAGCAGGGTCATCCACGGCAGGTTCTTCCGGGAAGCCCGGTTCTGGTAATGGTACTTCGTTGGGGCGCGAATAGCCACGCAATGTATCAATGATGGCACTATTGAGGCAGGCACGTAGAAAGGCCAAGGCACTGGCGAGAGTGTTAAATTCCAGGGCATTGTTGCGTACCGTTACCTTCCAAAAGCGTTCAAAGGCGAATGCGACGTAGTTTTCCTCGCTATCAAGGCGATAGGCTATCTCGCGACTGGGATGGCGGCGCACCCAGCTGACGAGCAGGTTATGAAAACGTTGCGTTAACAGTTCCCAGGCGTGGGCGTCGTTTTGCAACATGGCGCGGCGAAATATCTCCAGACAATAATCGTCATTGTGCGCTTCTTCATGCATATAGCGGTTAACCTCGCCCGAACAGCGAGCTGAAAGTTCTGCTAAGCTCATATCTCGAGGGGGTTTATCCATCTCAATACCCATGCTCTTGACCTGCTCTCCTCAGCCGACGCTGAAGTAGGGGTTCCACATACGAATCCAAGCCGTTATAATGATAGACGTGACAAGTCATCATTATTCAAACGGTCGGGTCTATCTGGCCCCGAAGGTCACTATTCATTACAGTTGGTTGCGATGGTTCTTTATCTATGGTTCTTTTAGAATGAAGGTTGCCGAAGAAAAAAGTCCCCAGAACTTTTTTACACAAAACTGCCACTAATTGCATGTAGCTTAACCTAGACTATTGAGATTGTCAAGAAGTTGAGGAAGTTGGGGTGCGGGTTAATCATTGACATAGAGTAGGGCACCTTTGACATCGTGACGGCAGAGTAGGCCTGTTCCTGTCAGTTGCTCCAGGGCGAGGGTGGCGGCGGCGATCTCCTTGCGTCCGGGCGTTTTCTTATTGGGCGGTACAAACTTCTGTGCGACTTCATATGGCGTAAAGACGGTGAGGGCGTCGGTATGCTGCTGTAGATAGACGGTGATGGCTTCTTGATACCAGGTGACGAGGTCGCCGGGGCGGGGAACTGCGGGTGCTGGGACGATCATGACGGGGCAAGGGGCAAGTTGCAGCACGCGCTGCGAGATGCTGCCCATGAAGAAACGCCGGATGCGCTGCTGGAGTGCATTGCCACGGCTGCCAACGATGATGAAGCTGGCATGGAGTTCCCGCGCTGCTTTGATAATTTCGTCGGCGGGCAGGCCAATACGGAGCAGTATTTCGATCTGCTCCGGGGCAATGCCGTCTTGCTGCAAGGCTTGGCGGGTCTGGCATAAGACATCTTCCGCCAGGGTACGCTGCTCAGAGGTGACGGAAAAGGGCATGAGGTGTCCAACATACATGCTGGTGGCAGGGGAAGCGACTGTGGGAGTGGGAATGACACAGAGGAGGACAAGGTGCAACTGGGACGAGGAGTGCGTTAACAACTCGCTCGCCGCACGCATTGCATAGTGTGTTGCAGGCGTGATAGAAAGATCGATGCCCAGCAAAATGCGCTTATTCATAGTGTTCCACGTTATGATGTGCTTGCTTTACAACTGGTCACGCGGTGCTGGCCAAAGAGAAACAGGCTAGACGAACGATGTATGTGGGATTTCTTGCGTCCAAGCACATACTTTATAGATGTAGTATACAGCATGAGGGAAAAATAGGCAAATAGGGGGTTAAGGCTGAAAAAATTACTTTACTTCTGCCCGTAAGTATGGTATGCTTTTTAATAGTCGTTATATATGGCATTTACGCGAGACATGTCTCTTCCCAGGGGTGGACAGAGAGGAAGCATCGACGGCTGAAAGTGCTCCTACCCGCAAGAGGACGATACCACTCGCTAGCCTGTACAGAGTCAGTAATGTACGCGGTTCGACCCCGTTAGCGGTCGGTAGAGCGCGTTTTTCTGCTCATGTGATATTCCGCCAGGTGGTGGGATTGGCTCGCGGGGAGAAATGCGGAAGCTGGGTGGAACCACGAAGAGTGTTATGCCTTTTCGTCCCAATGGTGGGATGGAAAGGTTTTTTTTATTGTCTGTTTTTGAGGAGGATTCATCATGTCGGTTGAAGCAGAAATCCTACAATCGGTGAGCTATACGCCGATCCAGCGCATGCGCCACTCGGCGGCACATGTGATGGCGGAAGCTGTGCAGGAGATTTTTCCTGACGCCAAACTTGCTATCGGGCCAGCCATTGAGAATGGCTTTTACTATGATTTTGATTTGCCCCGTGCGCTTACCCCCGATGACTTGCCCGACATCGAGCAACGGATGGCGCGAATTATCGCTGGCAAGTACCCATTCATCCAGGATCGCTGGCCACGCGAGAAAGCTCTGGAGTACTTTCGGGCGAAGGGGCAGACGTACAAGGTTGAACTGATCGAGAATCTGCCGGATGCAGAGGTGGGCATTTACCAGCAAGACACGTTTCTGGACCTGTGCCGTGGCCCACATGTGGAGAATACGAGCGAGATCGGCCCCTTTAAGCTGATGAGCGTGGCGGGTGCCTATTGGCGCGGGGACGAGCATCGCCCCATGCTGCAACGCTTGTATGGCACGGCGTGGTTCACGCAGGAGGAACTCGACCAGTACCTGTGGCGACTGGAAGAGGCGCAGAAACGCGACCATCGCAAGCTGGGGCGCGAACTCAAACTTTTTGTGTTGAGCGATGATCTGCCAGCGGGTGTGCCGATGTTCTTGCCACGCGGGGAGACGCTGCGCTACCAGATGGAGAGCTATGTACGGGAGACGCAGGAAAAGTACGGCTATCAACACGTCTGGACGGCACATCTGGGCAAGGTGAAGCTGTATAAAACGTCGAAACACTGGTATACGTACCGCGAGAACATGTTCCCTATCATGCAGGGTGAACAAGAACTTTCGGAAGACGAGGCCTACGTACTCAAACCGATGAACTGCCCGCATCATATCACGCTCTATAAGTCACAGATGCACAGCTATCGCGAGCTGCCGGTGCGCTATGCCGAGTTCGCGACGCTGTACCGCTACGAGAAAGCGGGGGTGTTGACGGGCCTGGCACGCGTGCGCAGCCTGACGCAGGATGATGCCCATGTCTTCTTGCGCCCCGACCAGATTCAGGAAGAATTTGATCGAGCAGTGAACCTGACGCTGGAGGTCTTCAATACCTATGGTTTGCAAGATTACTGGATCTCGCTCTCGCTGCGCGATCCACTGAACAAGCAGGATTACGTTGGCAGCGACGAAGTCTGGGAGAAGGCCGAAGGGGCATTGCGTTCTGCCGCCGAGACGCGTGGTATTGAATACAAGGCCGTACCTGGTGAGGCTGCGTTCTATGGTCCCAAGTTGGACTTTATGGTGCGCGATGCGCTGGGGCGCGAATGGCAGTGTGCCACGATACAACTGGACTTCAACCAGCCGGATAATTTCGACCTTGAGTATATCGGCGAGGATGGTCAGGCACATCGCCCCGCAATGATTCACCGGGCGGTGACGGGTTCCACGGAACGCTTCATGGCGATGATTATCGAGCACTTTGCCGGTGCCTTCCCGGTCTGGCTGTCGCCGGTGCAAGCGATGGTGATCCCTATCGCCGACCGGCACAACGAGTATGCTCATCAGGTGATGGAGCAGCTGAAAGCGGCGGGAGTGCGGGTGGAAGTTGATACGCGCAGCGAGCGTATGAATGCCAAGGTGCGTGATGCGCAGATGCAGAAGATGCCCTATATGCTGGTCGTCGGCGATAAGGAGGCGGCGAACAAAGCGGTTGCCGTTCGCTTGCGCACGAATGAGAATCTGGGAGCGGTGCCGCTAGCTGATTTCATCGAGCGCATTACGGGTATTATCAAGACGCGGAGTCGGGAGTTGTAGAGGTTAAAAATAAAGCAATACTATGGCGAAGACGCGAGACATGTTCTTTCCCAGGGGTAGACAGAGAGGAAGCACCGACGGCTGAAAGTGCTCTTACCCGCAAGAAGGCAATACCCCTCGCCAGCCTGCACAGAGCCAGTAATGTGTGCGGCTTGACCCCGTTAACGGTCAAATAAAGCGCGTTGAACTTGCCCTTGGACGCAATACATGTGCGCCTCTATATAGGCTATTATAAGGCGAGTTGCGCGGAATGTGGGTGGAACCACGAAAAGTAACCATGCCTTTTCGTCCCTTTGTGGGATGAGAAGGCATTTTTTTATGGCCTTAAGAGCCGTTTCATTGGTAGCAGAAAGGAACATTGTATGTCAATGCAAGCAGAATTCGCGGACGCGAATAGTCACCGTGTATTGGGACGTGAACTCGGTCTTTTTATGTTCACGAATGATGTTGGGTCAGGCTTACCGCTCTGGTTGCCCAGGGGAGCCATTCTACGTGATACGCTGGAGCGTTTCCTGCGCCAGGAGCAGCTTGAGCGCGGCTACCTGCCGGTGGTGACGCCCCATATTGGCAAGATCGGACTCTACAAAACAAGTGGTCATTGGTATAAGTATCGCGATAGCATCTATCCGCCGATGGTGGAAGGGGAGTCCGAGGCAAGGGCAGAGGAGCAATGGATACATTCGCACGATGGGTGCTGTGCGGTAGGTGGCAGTCATGTTGTGGACGCGAGCAATGAGGAGAGCCACAACGATGACGAGGCATACATCCTGAAACCGATGAACTGCCCGCACCACATCCAGATATACAAAAACGAGCCGCGTTCCTATCGCGATCTGCCGCTACGCCTGGCCGAATTTGGCACGGTCTACCGCTACGAGCAGAGTGGGGTGCTCAATGGTCTGTTGCGCACGCGAAACTTCACAGTAGACGATGCACACATCTTCCTCGCGCCCGAAGATGTTGAGGATGAGTTTGCGCGAGTCATTGAGCTATCCCTGTTTGTCTTTCGTGCGCTCAACCTCAACAATTTCGTGGCGCGGATCGGCTTGCGTGATCCCGCCAGTGCCAAATATATCGGTAGCGATGAAGCGTGGGAGAAGGCGCAGGATGTGCTGGTGAAGGTCGTGAAGAAGCTCGATTTGCCGTATTCGATAGCGGTGGGCGAGGCAGGTTTCTATGGCCCAAAACTCGACTTCCTTTTCTCGGATACGCTGGGTCGCCAGTGGCAACTTGGCACGGCCCAGCTAGACTACAATCTGCCCGAACGTTTCGATTTGAGTTATATCGGCATGGATGGGCAGCACCATCGCCCCGCGATGATTCACCGCGCCAACTTTGGTTCGGTCGAGCGCGTAATTGCCATTCTGCTTGAACACTACGCGGGAGCTTTCCCTGTATGGCTGGCTCCGGTACAGGTGATGATGATACCCATTGCGGATAAGCATGTAGTTTATGCGCAGGATGTCGCCCGGCAACTGCGGTCAGCAGGAATACGGGTGGAGGTCGATACGCGCAGTGAGCGCATGAACGCGAAGGTGCGTGACGCGCAGATGCAGAAGTTTCCGTATATGTTGGTCGTCGGCGATAAGGAAAAGGCTGAGAATGCTGCTTCGGTACGCCTGCGCACGAACGAGAATCTGGGGATGATGCGGCTAGCTGATTTCATGGAGCGTATTACGGATATTATCAAGACGCGGAGTCGGGAGTTGTAGGGAGAGAGCAAATGGCTGGTATCTACTCCGATGAATGTCGGCCTCATGATTTACTCTAACAAGTTCTGTTTGCTCATTTGCTGTAGCGATATGCGTTTGCTATATCATTAAGGTAGCGGACGACGAATGACAATGATTGCCTCAGTAAGTGTTGTAAAGGATGCGTGAAGCTCGTTTTGACGGTGTTGCAACACATTCGCCAGAATTCTTGCTCGATCTTTGATAGGGATGGTTCTTGAGACGCGAAGCAGAAGAGCTTGCTGTTGATAAGCGTGATCGAGAATGATGCGATCTTCTATTTGTCGTGTGACATATTCTACCTTGTGGCCTTCTGCACGAAGCAATGCCACGATCTGTTGTGGAATATTCTCATCAACAAAGATATTCATGAAGCAGCCTGGTCAAGTGGATACGTAACTTCTGCGCGGAGCGTATCAGCAGCAAACGCTAATGCAGCGGAGATGGCTTCATGGGTAAGACGAGGGTATGCTTCAAGAAGCTCGTCAATTGTAGTTCCCCCGGCAAGCTCATCAAGAATTTGCTCGACAGAAATACGTGTTCCCTTGATGGCTGGTTTGCCAAAGAGCACGTTTGGGTTCGATGTGATCCATTTTCGATACTCGGACATGGTCTTCTCCTGATTGTAGCTGCGGGTAGATTGCTCTTTGGGCAAAACGACCCAAAGGAAGTCTATGCCATAAATATAATGCCGATGATGTGTAATGTCAACGTGAGCGCAAATAGGGTATACGAGCACAAGGGACTCTGTGGCAAATGACACTACCGATGTTATCTGTCGGGAGACAGGTGACACCGGTAGGAGGCATGATTATTCCAGATAGCGATAGGCAGGTAGGGTCAGGAATTCGACGAATTGCTCGTCGGTGATGATTTGGTCGAGGATGGTGGCGGCTGTTTCAAACTGGCGCGAGGGATAGTTTTTCTCGCCGACCATGGTGCGCAGGGCTTGCAGTTCCTCCGCCTCTATCTGGCGGAAGAGGTCAACGGTGACTTTGCGACCATCGGTGAGGATGCCACGAGGATGGCGAATCCATTGCCAGATTTGCGCCCTGGAAATCTCGACGGTGGCGGCATCTTCCATCAGGTTGTTGATTGGCACACAGCCGGAGCCGCGCAGCCAGGACTCCATGTATTGCAGGCTGACGTTGATGTTGGTGCGCAATCCGGCCTCGGTAATTGTGCCACCGGGGACGGCCAGAAGGTCTGCTGCCGTTACATGCACGTCTTCGCGCTTCCGATCAATCTGATTTGGCTGTGGCATGACCTTATTAAATTCTTCCAACGCCACGGCTACGAGACCGGGATGGGCGACCCAGGTGCCGTCGTGTCCATCGGTGGCTTCGCGCTGTTTATCAGCACGGACACGGGACATGGCGTCCTCATTGGCGGTGGGATCATTCTTGATGGGAATTTGCGCCGCCATGCCACCGATGGCATGGGCGTTGCGGCGATGACATGTTTTGATGGCGAGCAGGGAGTATGAGCGCATAAAGTGCGTGGTCATGGTCACCTGGGCGCGGTCAGGCAAGATAAAGGTGGGGAAGTTGCGGAACTTTTTGATCGCGCTGAAGATGTAGTCCCAGCGTCCGCAGTTCAAGCCAGACGAATGCTCGCGCAGCTCGTAGAGGATTTCGTCCATCTCAAAGGCTGCCAGGATGGTTTCGATGAGCACTGTGGCTTTGATGGTACTCTGGGGAAGGCCCAGCTCTTGCTCTGCCAGTACAAAGACGTCGTTCCAGAGCCGGGCCTCAAGGTGGCTCTCCAACTTGGGCAGGTAGAAGTAGGGGCCAGTGTCGTGCGCCAGCAATGCTTTCGCGTTATGAAAGAAGTACAGGCCAAAGTCGAAGAGGCCACCGGAAATCTGCTGCCCATCAATTTTGACGTGCTTCTCCGGCAAGTGCCAGCCGCGTGGACGCACGAGCAAGGTAGCGGTCTGCTCCTGCAAGGTGTACTGCTTGCCCTCCGGGCTGGCAAAGCTGATGGTGCGATTGATGGCGTCGCGCAGGTTGATATGGCCCTGGATGGTTCCATCCCAGGTGGGGGAAAGGGAGTCCTCAAAATCGGCCATAAAGACTTTGGCTCCCGAATTGAGCGCGTTGATGATCATTTTGCGCTCGACCGGGCCAGTGATCTCAACGCGCCGATCTTGCAGGTCAGGAGGAATGGGGGCAATGGTCCATTCGCTCGTGCGGATGTGCTCGGTCTCAGGCAGAAAATCGGGCAGTTTGCCAGCATCAAGTTGAGCCTGTCGCTGCGCTCTGTGTTGCAAGAGTTCTGTGCGTCTGTTGGCAAAGGTGCGTACCAGTTTGGCTACAAAGCTCATGGCCTCTGGCGTCAATATCTCGGCATAGGCTGGTGTCACGAGGCCTGTGATTTCTATGCCTTGTGGATAGGTTGGTTGGTTCGTCATTGAAGGTATGCTCCTTTCGGGGCTAAGCTACGTTCGGGACTGCTCTGCGCCATGACCTCAAAGTATTTATACATAAAGAGTACCACATGGGCGTCATGTTAAGCCACGGTGTAGACTGTTGCAGGGTATCCGAGAGGGACATGGGGTAGAGGACGTAGGGACAAGGGGAGGCGGCGGGGTTTGGGTGGGGGGCCAGGGGTTTTCCCTTGTGGGTCTGTCGAACCCCCACCAGGACAGGCACCAGGCCCCCGCTCCGCATCCTCACTTCCCCCTGTCCCTACACACGCTTCGCAGGCCGTTTCGCTTTCGTGATGGGCACAAGGCACCCATCTGCCACATTCCTACCCTCTGTCCTTACACACGCTCCACAGGCCGTTTCGCTTCGGCTCCACTGTCCCTAGTGAAATTGCGCGGTTTCGGTGGAACCGGCGAGGGCGGTAGTCGAGGAGGTGCCGCTAGAAATGGCCTGGGCCACTTCGTCGAAGTAGCCGGTGCCGACCTCGCGTTGGTGCTTGGTGGCGGTGTAGCCAAATTCTTCAAGGGCAAATTCGGCCTCTTGTAATTTGGAGTAGGCCGCCATACCATGGTCGCGATAGCCCACGGCGAGTTCAAACATGCTCTGGTTCAGGGCGTGGAAACCAGCGAGGGTGACGAATTGGAATTTGTAGCCCATCTTGCCCAGTTCTTGTTGGAAGTGGGCGATTGTTTCACTGTCCAACTTCTTTTTCCAGTTGAACGAGGGGGAGCAGTTGTAGGCTAGCAGCTTGCCGGGGAACTGCTTGTGGATCTCATCGGCGAAACGTTGGGCCTCTTGCAGGTTGGGTTCGGCTGTTTCGCACCAGATGAGGTCGCAGTAGGGGGCATAGGCCAGGCCACGAGCGATGGCGGCATCTAACCCACCACGCATTTTATAGAAGCCTTCCGGGGTGCGTTCGCCGGTGAGGAACTTGTGGTCTGCCGGATCAATATCAGAGGTGATGAGGTGCGCTCCGTTCGCATCGGTACGAGCGAGCAGGAGTGTGGAAACGCCCATCACGTCGGCAGCTAAGCGAGCCGCGGTGAGATGTTTGATGGCGGATTGCGTTGGAATAAGGACTTTGCCGCCCATATGGCCACATTTCTTCTCAGACGACAATTGGTCTTCAAAGTGGACGCCAGCGGCACCGGACTCAATCATCGCTTTCATTAGCTCGAAGACGTTTAAGGGGCCACCAAAACCGGCTTCCGCGTCGGCCACAATGGGGGCGTACCAGTAGGTATCGCCTTTGCCCTCGGCGGTCTGGATCTGATCGGCACGTTGCAGGGCCTGGTTGATGCGACGCACGACATGCGGCACACTATTGGCGGGATAGAGGCTCTGGTCAGGGTACATGTGGCCGGAAAGATTGGCGTCGGCAGCCACCTGCCAGCCACTGAGATAGATGGCCTTCAGGCCAGCCTTGACCTGCTGCACAGCTTGGTTGCCAGTCAAGGCACCCAGCGCAGCTACGTATGACTCACTTTGCAGGAGATTCCATAATCGTTCGGCACCAAGACGAGCCAAGGTATGTTCAATTTGCACAGAGCCACGTAAACGTATGACATCTACCGCACTATAGGGACGCTGTACTCCCTGCCAACGAAAGTTACCTTTCCAGTTTGCTTGTAATTCCGTGGCAAGATGGGTTCTGCCGTTCAAGTAATATTTGCCTTTACCGTTGCTCTCGTTATTTTCTGGTATATACTGTTGATCGCTCATCCTGATGTCACCTTTCCTGGGAATTGCCTATGTAAGCATGGTTCAGCAGACCACATTGTCTGCTGTTTTATTTGTTACGTAAAGTGTAACATGGGAACAAGCCAAATCCACAGGGAAACGCTTTCAAGTGTGTGAGGAATTGTATAAGTGTTTAGTTATATGAACACAGATATCTCCGCGCTGATGAGAAATGTGATAGGATAAATGGACATCGGCATCCACAACGCGTGGGATAACGTGATCTACATTACCATCGAACTCTCCCGGCCTCAGAACAAAGGCCAGGACTAGCAAAAGGGTCTTGCGCCGGTTCGCTGATTCTGGTCAAGTGCCGTGGTAACGCGCAGCGAAGACCCTGCTTGTGCAGGTTAAGGAAGGCATTACGCACCGTGGCATTTCTTATATTTTTTGCCACTGCCGCAGTAGCAAAGGTCGTTGCGACCAATCTTTGCTGATACAGGACGAGCAGGATTGGGCTGGTTGGGGATACGCCCGTTGCCATTGGGAGTGCGTCCGTTGCCATTGTGTTGGTTGTTGCGTGGGCTGGAAGTGCCATTTTTCCGCGCTTGCGATGTTGTGCTTTTCCCGTTTGTGCGCTCTTCAACGTCCTCACTTTTGGTTTGGCCGATGGCACGGGCCATATCTTCGGCATTGGTGCGCAACTTGCGCGGGGCTTTGCGCTGCGGAGCCACGGGTGCCTGGACACGAATGTTGATATCACCGCGCAGCAGTTTGAGCAATTCATCGACGATGTGATGTTGGATGGCGAGTTTCAAGGCCTCGAACATGCTAAAGGCTTCGTTCTTGAATTCAGTCAGAGGGTCGCGCTGCCCGATGGAACGGAAGTGGATACTGGCTCGCATGACATCCAGAGCATCAATGTGATCCATCCAGAGACGGTCTAAGACTTGTAAGGTATAGCTACGCTCGATATCGCGAATGGTGGGAATGCTTATGCCGGGATTTTGTTTGCCCAGGGTGTCCAAGCCTTCGCCACGATTCTCGTAATGGCTGATTACCAGATCAAGCAGTTTGTTGCGCAAGTCTTCGCGGCGGATGGCATGAATGTTCTCCGGCAAGATGTCTTCCGGGATATACACCCAGGCCTCAAGGAGCGTCAAGAGCCGTTCAAGCTCCACCTCTTCTGTGACCACACTGCTGGGGATGCAGGCATCGACGAGTCGATTCACTTCGGCACGCATCATGCCCAGGACACGCTGGTGCATATCATTGCGTTCAAGCACAGCACGGCGATCAGCATAGATGACCTCGCGCTGCTTGGCGATCACATCGTCATAATCGACGACGTTTTTACGGATATCGAAGTTATAGCCTTCGACTTTCGTTTGCGCCTGTTCGATGAACTTCGAGACCATGCCACTTTCTAGAGGCATATCCTCTTCCATGCCGACCATCTCCATGACTTTTGCCACGCGGTCAGCGGCGAAACGGCGCATCAGTTCGTCGTTCAGGGCCAGGAAGAAGCGCGATGTACCGGGGTCGCCCTGGCGACCAGCACGTCCACGTAACTGGTTATCGATACGGCGCGATTCGTGTCGCTCGGTACCAATGATATGCAAACCGCCCAGGTTGATGACCTGGTCGTGATCCGTGTCACATTCGCGCACCTTCTGCTGGAGTAACTCGTCCTTTTCCTCCTGGGTCATGTTTTCGATATATTGCTGAATGGCTTCTTCGCGATCCGCACGATCATCTTCTGTACTAGCAGGCATTTCGCGAATATAGTTGACCTGTTCGGCATGTTTGCGCAGGATGCTGTCAAAGTAACCATCGGCATTGCCGCCCAGCACGATATCGGTACCGCGACCAGCCATGTTCGTAGCAATGGTGACAGTGCCGCTACGTCCGGCCTGCGCGACGATCTGCGCTTCGCGTGCGTGGTGTTTGGCGTTGAGGACGTTGTGCGGTACACCTTGCCGCTCAAGTTTCTCGGAAAGATATTCCGAGGTCTCAACCGAGGTGGTACCGACGAGAACCGGTATACCCTTTTCATGCAGGTCCTTGATCTCCTCCACCACGGCATTGAATTTGGCCTCGGTGGTGCGGTAGATCAGGTCGGGCATGTCCTGGCGAACCATGGGCTTGTTGGTGGGGATGACCATGACATCGAGCTTATAGATTTTGTAGAGTTCTTCCGCCTCCGTCAGGGCGGTACCGGTCATACCGGCCAGTTTTTTGTACAGGCGAAAGAAATTCTGGTAGGTGATGGTGGCCAGCGTATGATTCTCGCGCTGGATTTTGACACCCTCTTTGGCCTCGATAGCCTGATGCAGACCCTCGCTGTAGCGGCGACCGGGCATCTGACGACCGGTAAATTCATCGACAATAAGTACCTCGTCATCCCTCACGATGTAGTCTTTGTCGCGCTTAAAGATGATCTGCGCCTTGATGGCATTCTCCATATAGCGCGTCAGATCAAGGTTATTTTCGTCGTAGATGTTTTTGACGCCCGCGAGTTTCTCTAGTTTATCAATGCCGGCCTCTGTCAAAATGACGGTACGCGTCTTCTCCTCGACTGTATAGTCGATTTCGGGTTTCAGGTTCGGAGCCCAGTGGGCGAACCGAACGTACATATCGGTCGATTCTTCGCCCTGGCCGGAGATAATCAACGGGGTACGCGCCTCGTCAATAAGGATGTTATCCACTTCGTCAACGATGGCGTAGTTCAGGTCGCGCATGGAGGTCTGTTCCAGCGAAGTTACCATGTTGTCGCGCAGGTAGTCGAAGCCAAATTCGCTGTTGGTGCCGTAAGTGATATCGGCGTTGTAGGCGGCACGGCGTTCGGGTGACTGAGGATCGACCGCGTTGACAATGACGCCGACGGTCAAACCTAAAAAGGTGTAGATCTGGCCCATCCACTCGGCGTCGCGTTTGGCGAGGTAATCGTTCACGGTGACGAGGTGAACGCCTTTACCGGTCAAGGCATTCAGGTATATTGGCAGGGTGGCGACGAGGGTCTTACCTTCGCCGGTACGCATCTCGGCGATTTTACCCTGGTGCAGGACGATACCACCAATGAGTTGTACGTCATAGTGGCGCATACTGATCCTGCGCCGACCCGCTTCACGCGCCACAGCGAAAGCTTCGGGCAGGAGATCATCCAGGCTTTTCCCGGTGCGGTAGCGTTTGACCATCTCCGCAACCAGCTTATCCATAGCTTCGGCCTTCAAAGCAACGATTTCCGGTTGTACCTGTACCAGGATAGCGTCGAGCAGTTTCTCTAAGCGTTCGTCGGCTCCGTCGTTTTTGTCGCTAGCTTTGCTCCGCGCATCCGCGAATGCAGTCCAGGCATCAGCAAAGGCCGCGTCGAGGTCTTCAGCGTCGATATCCTTGATAACAGGCTCGACCTCTTTCAGTAAGGCGATGATGGCTTGCTTGGGATCGCTGGCATCTTCGGGCCATGCCTGACGTGCCTCTGCCGCGTCCATTATCGCTGTGATACGCAGATGATTCAAAATTGGTGAAAGGCGTTCATAGGCTGTTTCAAAGCACTCGGAGAGGGTATCTTGCATAGTATCGCGTAGAAAGCGTTCGGGGTTGCGACGCATTTCCAGTGCTTGACGATACTCGGTGATGGCAGCGTGCAATTGTTCGTCGGTACACTTGCGTGCGTGCGTCTCCACGGCGTCAAGGGCTTCACGGAACAGTTTCACCAGTTCATTTTCAAGCACCATACCGCCCTTAAGATAGAGGTAGAGCTGCGAGCGGAACTCGGTTGTCTTCGCCGTCAACGCCTCGTCGCTGAGTTTTTTCATGGCTGGTTCGAGGGCGTTTATTTTATCTATAGTAGGCTGAATAGCCTTTAAGTCTTTTTTATTGGGATCACCCAGTAATTTCCCAAGTAATTGCATAGTAGTGTATTCTCCTAATTATTGTTGGCGTTGATGCTATGTTGCTGTGCTGTGTCTATGATACAGAGGGATATTCCCACTAAATAACCGCATACATATTTTCTGCTTTCCGTTCATTATATCATACGTTGCTATCCTCTTGTGGTTACATCAGGGCGTGATGGACAGCACTTTTGGGGCATGGCGGAACGGGACAAGCCAGCGTAGAGGCCGAGTGATCGGTCCGTATAAGAAGGAGGTGAAATTCGTGATGCAATGATGCATGTATGGTAATTGGTCATGGTAATGGTTGGGACGGGACATTTGGGACAGTCGTTTGGAGAGGTGGAAGTTCATCTCGCGGGAATGGGTCATTGGGATGGTTGGGACACTTGGGACGAGTGTTTTGAGGATTTCAATGCAAGGTGGGAAGTTTATGGTGCGAGCATTGACCATTGTGACACTTGTGACCTTTGTTTTGAAAGGTGGGAAGTTCATCTGACAGGAAGTGGTGATTGGGATGGTTAGGACATGTGAGACTGCGGGACATGTGGGACCTTGGGATGGTTGTGACATTTGTGACCTTTGTTATGAGCGTTTCAAGTCGAGACGAGGACGAGGCGTTGCATTGCCATGTGGGGTGCCAATCCTTTGGCTAGAGAAAGTGTACACGATATTGGGAGGAAAAACAAGGGGTTAGCCCAACTGCCCCAGGC
>JBPCJY010000101.1:0-33122 GCA_051004815.1 Ktedonobacteraceae bacterium | reverse complement strand
TCCACCCCCCTCGCCGGACACCGGCGCAGGCAGGAAAAAAAAGCGCCCCACCACCGCCCCTCCCCCCCCCCTCTCCCCCCCCCCCCCCCTCCGCATCTCTGTCTGTAAGCAATTGTTATACAATGCTCTATCAGGGTCACACACCACATTCATTGGCCAGGCATATGCAATGGGAATACCAGTAATCCGCGGGCCTATCTTCTCCGATTATAGATGCGTAGCTGGTTCGACTTCCGCATGAACAGCTCGTTTTTTAACTCCCGAACCGTGTTAACAAAGAAGTCACTGTTCCTTCCAGGGTGGAACGCGGCCCTGTGCAGCAAGCATCGAGTTATATCCGGGCTGGACAAATAGCTCATGGAGTTGACGTCGACGCACACCCATGTTGCCTCCATCGTAAAGGGGGAAGACGAGTGCGTCACGCAGCAGACGTTCGAGTGGGGTCTTCTTTGTATAACTTTCCACGCCAACCAGGCGCATGGCATCGTAGACAACCTGCACGGCGAGCTCTGAGCAATAGACCTTAGTCATGACTGCCAGCTCTTGCCCACGTCCACCTGTTTGCTCAAGGTAATGGCAGGACTTCCACGTCAGGTAGCGCGCCGCCTCAATCCGCATCTTGATGTCAGCCAGCATATAGCCAACGTTCTGGTGTTCGATGATCGGTCCTGAACCCAGGCGTCGCTCGGATTTCGCAAAGTCCAGAGCATATTCAAAGGCACGACGCATCACGCCAACACAGGCCGCCCCGATGAGGGCCGCTGTCCAGGAGAACGCGCCCGCTACGATCTCAAGTCCCTGACCCGGACGACCGATGAGATGGTTGGCGGGTACACGCACATCCTCAAAGTGAACGCGAGGTGTCATGACTCCACGATGCCCCAGTTTGTCGTATGCATCGATGACTCGTACGCCAGCAGCTTCACCCGGCACCATGATCACCGCCAGCGACTCGCGTGCCCCCTTGGTCGGGTCGGTACGGCACACGACCGAGTAGACATGTGCTCCCTTGCCCTCCCAACCGGTCCCGTTGGTGGTGTAGTGTTTTTGCCCTGTGACGATCCAGTTGTCCCCATCGCGACGGGCGAAGGTCTGCACCCCCGCTTCAGCATCGTTGGAGTCGAAGTTGGCCCCGCCAGCCACCTCGGTAAATGCGAATGAAGCGAGCAATGCCCCATCCGCGTCATCAACGAAAGGCTGGAGGAAAAGCTTACGTTGGGCAGCATCGCCGAATTGAAGAACAGGCTGTAGTCCCAGTCCACTGGCCAGCAGCGTAGTAGGGACATTGACATCTATGTGTGCCAATTCCTCGGCGGCAATGGCAAAATCCACGAGTCCGAAGCCCAGTCCGCCATCGGCCACGGGAATGAACGACTTCGTGAACCCAGCCTTCGCCATCTCGCGGAAAGCTGCTCGCGTCGAATAAAACGCCTCGGCTGGATCATCAATCGCATCGAGTTGCGCTGCAATGGGAGCCAGCACTCCCTCCGCAAAAGCACGCGCATTGGCCTGGAGTTGGAGTTGTTCTGGGCTGAGTGTGAAGTCAATAGCCATGGTTGATTCCCTTTCTCTTAGCGTTTTCAGCAACTATATGGTGACAAAGAACTACTACAAATATACTTCCAGTAACTTAACAACCCATATGAGCGAGGAGAGTGCTATGGAACCGACAGAAAAATAGATAGGGAGACTACTCCAAGTATACTTAACAGCACATGGTGAGTCAAGCGCATAGTCCCTCGTGTGAGCGAACCCTTTGTCTCATTTACTTATCACGAGCCTCAAACCAGCCCAAATTGGCAGTGGGAGAGCCGTTCCTACTTTACCCGCGTACACTCATTAGGCGTGAGACCCTGTATACGTTTCCGCTACCCGCTGCCGCCAGATTCTAACCTCGGTGATCCCTGCGTTGCGCATTATTTCTTCCGTCTGCTTATGCGCCTGGGCCACCTCCTTTGGTATATGGGCATCAGACCCCACACTGATCGGCGTCTGTTCCCGCGCACAGGCCAGTGCAAGCTGAGTCACCAGCTCTGGATAACGCAGCACATCGTAGCCGTTTAGCTCTAAAGCGACGTTGCAACGTGTAGCCTCTGCCGCCAGCCGCTCCAACTCCTCGCGATAATTTGGGGGAAGATACGGGTTCTTTCTGCGCATACGTACCGGATGACTGACAACGCTAAAGTAGCCACTGGTCACTGTTTCACGCAAAAGCGCGAAGTAGCGCCGCCAGCAAGCCTCACCCTCTTCACGATTCCTATAAACGCCAGCTTCAAACCGAATGTCGTCAACCTGATGAATAGAGCCAATCAGAAAATCCCAGGGATACGCTTGCAAGGACGCCTGTATTTGCTCGTTTTTGCCCGGAATGAAATCGACCTCCAGGCCCAGGCGCACATCCAAGCCTGTATCGTACGCCGCCTTCCGCACTTGTTCAATATAGTCCGCGAAGGTGTGCATCGGTCCTTCAGGTGGCATGTGTGCGAGCGGAGGCCGTGCCTCTTCCATCTGGAAAACATGCTCGGATAGGCCAAGCACTTGCAAACCCTTTGCTTCTGCCGCTTGCGCCATCTGCAACGCGGAACTACGCACAACATGGTTATGAAAATCGCTCACAATAGTCATGTAAACTCCTGATTTATAGCAGTCTGCTTGTTTCCAATAAATTGCCTCTAACGAATAGGATATAATATATATCTACTCATATGAATTGTCGAGTAGGTTTAGACAACGCTCAGGGTCTGTGAATGTTTGTTGCTGATGCGATGATGACGACCAGGGCGACCCAAGGAGGACAATGATATGGTACCTTCCTCTTCCGCTGAACACGTCGTTATCATTGGTGGTGGTGCCACCAGCGCACTGATCGCCGTTCGACTAGCCGAGCGTGGCTTCCGCGTGACTGTCCTGGAGAAAGCCCAATTGGGTAATGGCTCTTCCAGTCGTTCCGCGGCAGGTATTCGCGCACAGTTCAGCACCGAAGAGACAGTGGTTGGTATGCAATACAGTCAGTGGTGGTACAGCCACTTCCATGATCTCTTGCACAGCCCTCCAGATGTCCGTCAGCAGCCCGTTATGCGCCAGAACGGCTACCTGTTCCTCTACGAAGCCCCCACGGCGATTCCAGTTTGGCAACCGCGCAGACAACACGAACTAGATCAGGTCTGGCAGCATGCACAAACTGCCGCCAGCATGCAGCAACGCCTTGGCCTCCCTGTTGAAATGCTGACTCCTCAGCATGTCCAGGAACGCTGGCCCTTTCTCAGCTCTGATCGTTTGATAGGAGCAACGTGGTGTCCAACCGATGGCTTCCTCATACCTCATATGATCTATAGCGAAGGGTTCCGCCGGGCCAAAGAACTGGGCGTTCAAGTGCAGCCGCAAACCGAGGTAATAGGTGCCATACTTGGTGCTAATCGCATAAGTGCATTGGTGACAAACAAGGGAACGGTTGAGGCTGATTGGTTCATCAACGCTACCAACACCTGGGCCGCTCGCCTCAGTCCACGTATCGGTGGTATCGCCCTACCCGTCTCTCCACTCAAACGCTACCTCTATTTCCTGAAGCCTTCGCAGCCCATCATGGATGCAACAGCATGGCAACAACTCCCTATGATCGTCTACGGGGTAGGAAGCCATCGCGGAGCGCACTCGCGACCAGAACATGATCTCTTGCTGCTCGCCTGGGGACACGAAACAGAGCCAGAGACACATTTCAGCGATGCCGATCAGGACCGTATCGATCCCCCATTTCGCCACGATAACGGCATTGACAACTACGGCTACGCCATTCTCGAACAAGTAGATGCTTTCTCTCCACAGCTTGCTAACTCAGGCGGCTTAATAGCTACCACTTGTGGCTTCTATGGCACCACACCTGACGCCAACCCGCTCATCGGTCGCGACACGCATCAGCAGAACCTCGTCCACGCCGTCGGCTTCTCAGGACACGGCTTGATGCATGCTCCAATTACCGCATTGCTGGTCGAAGCTGTGCTCTCTGGCACCGTTGATCACGGTCATGTCCGCTTGCCCGCTCCATTCGATCATGCGACTATCGACCTCAGCACCTTTGATCCTGGACGTGCTTTTGAGAGTTCCCGCCGCGAGACGCTGGTCCTCTAACCTCCAACATCTTTCTGTGCTATACTAGATAAGTTTTATCTGGGGCTTATCACGTTGCAGTGCTGTGCTCCACAAAATATCAAATACCGGCTTCGTTTCGTCTACGAGCTTCTTTTAGTGGAGGCGAAATACATGCACGAGATGGTTCCGCAAGTAGAGCCGCCAAACAAGCCTACTATCATGAAAGATGTTGGCTTGTCTATTATCCTTGTCCTCATTACCATCATAGGTATAATAATCGCCTCCATTACCCTTGGCACAACCCATGTCATAGGCTTCAATATGCTGATTTTTATTCTGGTCGGCTTCATGCTTGTGATAACAGTTTTCTTTGTATGGTATAGCATGAGAACGAGACAGAAGCTCAGAGAGCAATATAACAAAGATATTGCCGATATGAAAAGAAATCTACAAGTATTTAAAAACGACATGCTGCAAATTAGATTGGAAGAGACACGTCAATGGCAGCAATGGGCTGACTCTTTTACTCAAGCAACCTACAGAGAATACAAGAACCACTCAGAGGAGCTTAAAAAGCAATGCATGGAGGCTATCTTCATCGCGGAGAGCAGAATGAATAGCAACATAGAGAACGCCCAATACAACTTCTCAATCTCGGTACAATCTTTACAATTCGCGGTAGACTCGTATCGGCAACACTTAATGAAGGCAATGAAGCAGATGGAAGCACTCGAAGAACAAATCAAAAAAGAGCTTCCACCAGAGCGCACAGAGTAGTTACGCATACCTCACTACAGAGATGGCAAAACCATCAGTATAGTCGTCATCCATCGCCAGGGCCAACGAGACCAGACGCGGGTCATTTGCTATGCGTCGATTGTACTCCGCGACTCCCGCTGTGCCTTCATCCGCCGTTGGCTGAAAAGCTCGCCCGCCGCGAATACAGTTATCCGCGACGATAATACTGCCAGGGCGCGTCAATCGTAATGCCCAATCCAGGTATTGCGGATAGGGTGCTTTATCAGCGTCGATGAAAACCAGGTCAAAAGGAGCCTCGCCTTGCATCTGCGGGAGCACTTCAAGAGCCTTTCCCACGCGAACTTCGGCACGATCCCCAACACCCGCCCGTGCGAAAGAATTGTGTACCACCTTTGCATGTTCAGGATTCACTTCGAGGCTAATGAGACGACCATCCGCTGGCAGCGCACGAGCCAGCCAAATGCCACTATAGCCTGCTAACGCGCCAATTTCCAGTATCTTGTGTGCGTTACACATTGCCGCCAACAATTGTAAGAATTTACCCTGTATCGGTGAAATCTGGATTTCCGGTAATCCCGCCTCTTTCGCCGCGCTTAGGGCAGCGCGTAATCCCTCGTCCTCAGATGCAAACTGCTGTATAATCGCACGTTGTATCGCTTGCTGTTGTAAGATAGCATGATCGCTCAAAATGAACTCCTTTACCGTAGTTACTGCTAACATCGTTACTGCACCATAGTTCTGCGCTGGGAACTACCAAGTACAGCTTCGACCCATTCCAGATCGATTGCCGCGTGGCAATCAGCAAAGATTTTACCTGCTTCGCGCATCAGTATAACAAATGTTCTCGTCCTTGTGAAGTCCCTGTTGGGGCCGCCTTATTCCTACTTGAAAGAGAGGGGGATGCGGTGGCCCATCCTCAAATGATAAGTGATGGCCGCTGCAACTTCTCCTTCATGGCCTGCATGAATCTTCAGCAGTGCATTGGCAGCGCGGCGATGCAATTGAGCGCACCGTGCCGCTGACAGGCGTTCATACAGATGGCTCACAATCAGAGGATGCCAGAAGTGATAGGTGATACGCGCTCCCGTGCCTTCTTCTGTTAAAAGCCCGGCTCGTAAAGCCTCTTCCAGCAAATCCAGCAATGCGTCTTCATGCTGCTCATTCGCCATAAAGAGGAGCTGACCAAACTCGAACGAGCCACCCAGCACGGCAGCCTTCCCTAAAAGCACCTGACACTCGTTGCTGAGTCGGCCCAGCCGACGTTCGAGGACGGCAGCAATGCCCTCTGGTAGCCCATTACTTGCGGCAAGCTTTTTCCGCCCTCCCCGCTCATGACGTTCCATAGGATGCTCATGCCCAGCTGACCCCATCTGCGGCTGCTCAGGACTCACGCGAGCCAGTTCTTCCGCGAAGAAAGGATTGCCCGCCGCTTGCGTCTGAATGCTCTGCACAATATTCTGTGGCAGATGGGCCACTAACGAACCAATTTGTGCTTGGGTTAGTGGTTGTACCGCTACCGTGACGATAGCTTGCTCACGTCGTAAGTCCGCGATCAATGTGCGCAACCCGTGATTGGGCGAAAGCTCTACATCGCGACAGGTAGCAAGCAAAAGGATACGTTGCTCTTGAATGTGACGCGTGAGGTAGGCCAGCAGTTCACGACTACTGCCATCTGTCCAGTGCAGATCATCTAATACCAGCAGGAGCGGCATCGTTTTGCTTAAAAGGCTGAGTAGACCCAACGTTGCTTCCCACAAATGCAGACGTTCTTGCTCTGGCGGCAGAAGAGGATAGGTTTTCCCCTGATCCGGTAACAGATTACGCAACTCCGGCAATAATGTACTGAGTCGTTCCAACACGGTGGGGGCATAATGAACAGCAGTGGCTGTATCATCATCACTGACTCTACTTCCAACACTGGAGACGAGATCCGTGGCGGGTATGTTTTGCAGCAGTGTGCGCAGCAACTCGATCCAGGGGCGATAAGGTACAGCTCCCTCTTGTTCATACGCACGAGTCCACGCGACCGCCCATCCACGCGTATAAGCTTCATGGCTTAATTCCTCAGCCAGGCGCGTCTTCCCAATACCCGCCTCTCCCATGAGCAGCAAAACCCGCGTCTGTTTAGCATACGGTGCTCGTAAACTGTTGCTCGCGACACCGTTCCCATCACTACTTGCTCGTGGCTCTTGATCTGTACCCTCGACTGAGAGCAACACTTCGCGCATCGTCTCCAGTTCTCGCGATCGGCCAATCAACGGACTTTGATTATAACGACCTAACTGATTGGTACCTGGATAGGGCGCAATGCTCTGCGCACCCTTTTTCTCTATTTCGTTATTGCTTGTTTTCCCGCTCTGCGCAGGTATATTCTGTGCGTGTACAATTTTGCTGATTTGTCCCTGGCGCAATTTTTCATAAAGTTCACGCGTCTCTGGCAGTGGTTCACCTTCAAAACTGCGCTCTAGTCTGGTAGCGAGACGACGATAGGTATTCAACGCTTCCCCACGCCTATCAAGCTGCGTCAGCAGCAACATCAAGCGTTGCACTGCCGTCTCGTCAGTGGGATCGGAAGCCAGCAGGCGGTTGAGCGGTTCCATCGCACTGGCATACGCTCCGCGGCCCTCGCGCAGTTCAGACAGCTTGAGCAGAAGCCCTATCCAGCCACGACGCAGCACCTCGCGCCGCGGCGCGGCCCATTCCGAGTAGAGCTCTTCCAGCAAATAATCGCCCCCGTAGAGAGCGGACGCGTTCTCCAGCAGTCGTTCAACCTCTTCGGTTTGCGCAAGATGCGCACTCTGTCCCGCCATTTCATCATTGTCCGCTAAACTCGTATGATTGGCCTCGTTGAGCAAACTTTCAAAAGCATCGGCATCGACCCAGAGTGAAGTGCGGTCAGCGAGCACTAAAACATCTCGTTCCAGGCGCAGCATGCGGGACGCCGCCCGTTTGACCAGGTCCGGGTCAAGAATCTGGCGTAACTCATGCACAGCACCATTCAAGCGGTTAGCGGCGGTCTCCATATCAAGGTTGGGCCACAGAGCTTCCATCGCCTGTTCTCTTCCTTGTCGGCGACCCGCGCTACTGAGGAGGCAGCCAAGCAATGCACGCGCACGACGCCGATGCCAGGTGCGATTGTCCACCGGACTCCAAACATTGCCCTGCAAGCGATCAACACGAAATTGCCCCAACACGTAGATGCGCAACACCTGGCCTGGCAATTGCAGCGGTAGCTCTTGCTCGGCTTCTACCTCGCCATTGACCGCCATGGCTACATCCCTATTCTCTATTTTCTTTGTGAGTTGTCTATCTATCTCAACATCTGCTGGGAGATGAATACCTACATACTTACTGACCGTGCGCCCCGCCTCACTCCAATACGCATACCAATAAGGCCCATGACCAGCCCCTTCTTTACATTTACGACAACGCTCTTTGCCGCAACGCGTATGTTGCTGTCGATAGGTGACTTTACCGCTCATTGCTCATTGCTCAGTATCTGAATTCAAATCTTACAGAAGACAAGAGTATTATAACCCATGAATGCATACTATACCAACCACTGTACCTATGTATCCCACATGTTAGCAGCAAACACCCACGGATAACCTTAACGAATGATCAGAGCAGCTGGCCTATTGGGTTAAAAAGAGAGCATAGGAAAAATATAGTGAAAAGAGAGAAAAAATAAAGCGCGGCATGGTATACTTCTTAACAAGAAACTTATCCTGAATCAAGCACGAGCCTCTCTGGAGAAGGGATCATGCCGATGTTCGATGCAGGGCATTCCAGGCGACCGGAAACCGACCAGGTGCAGACGACCCTTGCGCAGAAGCTGACCAGGCCGATGCAACGTTGCATCCAACAGACAGGGGATCTCACACGCATTCCTCTTTACACTCAGGCATGGGGCAATCAACCTCCGCCATGGCTGCGCCTCCCCATTCAACGCCAGGAACTTCAGGAGGGGGAACCGGTGCAAGAAAGAGATGAGGCACCTACACAACACAGGGAAAACACCACCGGTCTGCCAGATACCCTCAAAGCAGGTGTTGAACGCCTCTCTGGCCTATCTATGGATGATGTGCAGGTTCATTACAGTTCCCCCCAACCTGCTCAGGTGCAGGCACTGGCATACACACAGGGCACGGATATTCATGTGGCTCCAGGGCAGGAAGAGCACTTGCCGCACGAAGCCTGGCATGTGGTGCAGCAAAAGCAAGAGCGCGTGAAACCGACATGGCAGACTAAAAGTGTATCGATCAATGACGATGCGGGCTTGGAGAGAGAAGCGGATGTCATGGGAGCGAGAGCGGGGCAGGAGGGAGACCGTCATGAGCGGAACGTGGACAAAGTAGCGGACGGGCATAAAGGCGAAGTTCTTCCCGATGTTCACACCAGCTCTTCTTCGATCAATACAGATTCAATACAGCGCAAGCCTGTACCCAAGCTGATGCCCAACGGCAAATTGAAATGGTATGACGACCAGGATCCCACTCAAACCCTCTACGATTCAGATTTCGAGGCGTCGCGCCACAGTTTAAGCTTCCCGTCCTCTGAGGCATCAGAGATGGTGCCGATCTTCGATATCCGCGGGCTAGACATCAGCCGACTCTCACAGCCCACGCCAGAGCAAGTCATCAGTCACGTAGAACGGGAGCGACTGGAGTTCCTCAAATCCTACGCGGAAGAGTCACCCATCCTCGGGCGCCTTGCCAAAAGCGTTTTGGCGGAGGTGATCAGCGTGGACGAAGCTGAACGTGTAATGGCCGCATTGTGGGGCAATCATCTCCTGGATTACGCGGCGCGGGATCCGAACGTTCTCAGCTTCAGTATTCGGAAGGGTGCGGAACAAGTCTCTGGTCTGTTGAATGAATGGAATCACAACGAGGAATTGCTGTCGCGGCTGTTGCATTGGGTGAGCTTCGACAAAGTTCTGTTATTGAGGCCGCTCATCCACTTCGGCCCCGACTTGCTGGAGCGACTCGCCAACCTTGATATGGAGACGATCAATCAAATCAATCTCGTCTGCGCGAACCGGCTCTTCAAGATTCGGTTCGGCATCCGGATCAGGAACGGATTGACGCTGGCAAACTTTGTCGCGCTAATGCAACAGCCGCTGTTGTCAGATGGCCTTTGGGCATTGCTTTCGTCACCCATTGAAGGTCGGGAAATCAACGCTGTGATCAACGCAATGGGAGCTGCACATTACGTATCTCTGTTGAACATTCCCGAAATACACCTGACCACTGTGCATTTTATAGCAGCCTTCGGAAATCCGGTGATTCCGACGTTGGCCGCCTGTACCGCGGTGCAACTCAACAATCTAGTCAAGTATTTCCCTCTGGCTCCGCAGAAGTTGACCGTAGCGGCAGCATTGCTGGTTGGTGGAACAGTCGTCAGGGTCATCGATGCTGTCGAAGCACTAGCAAACAACAGCAACTTGTATATTCAGTTGCTGGGACATGGTCTGACGATTGACGACGTCTACAGCATACGGATGTTCGGTGTCCCTGGGCTACAGACGCTGATGGCAACCTTGAACGCCCCCCAGATGCGGTCGGTCGGTTTGGCATGTGACGAGAGGCTACAGAGGCAGATTGCCGGGAAATTGCTGTCGGGGTTCACGGCTCTCAACCTGTGGGTGCTGTCCATAATAGCTACCTTTCCCGGCGATGCGCAGAAGCTCGTGGAGGAGCCTAGCATCCCTGGCAATCTGATCGACGCCGTGATCAATGCCATTACCCCAGCGCACTATGCTGCCTTGTTGAACCACGCGGCTCTTTCTCTTACAAGTGTGCATGCAGCCGCCAACTTCGGCGCAGCCTGGGTCCCCACCTTGACGGCACTCTCGCCCGCTGATCTGACGAAACTGCTGTTTATCTTCAATTCGCCGGCAAAACGAAATCATGTCGCAAATGTCTTGCTTATCCCTGCTGCCACAATGTGTGCCTATCTTCAAGCTGAGATCGGTGCCAGCGGTTACATGGGCAAGCTGTCCATGCCCGCCAACGGCGCACAAATCATCAATATCGTGAACGGGATCGGGCAGCCGCGCTATGCCAAGCTGTTGGCTCACCTCAATCCTACTCAGATCGAAATGTGCTGTGCCAACCAGATAGCTACCGTCACCGACGAGACTGTTACCCTTATACTCGGGCTGTTGGGCCGAAATTTTACGGCTGTTGACATTCAAGCTCTCCGAAATCCTCATTTTGCTGTGGCTCAGGTTCAAAGAGGATGTGATGCAATACGAGTAGTCGTAGACTCCGGGGCGAATATGGGGAATGTAATTATCTTCCTAAACAACCACGCCGCGATAGCCACCACTCAGAGTGGCTTGAATCTTATTCGGAACCTCTTCCAGCGGCAAGGAGCCACATGGACCCTGGTCGATCAAGTCATCAACAACTTGCCCGCTGCGTTTGACACTGCCCAGAAACATACCCTGGTCAGCGTCCATCTCGCCGATCTTAGTAGCAACCTCCTGAACAGAAGACTTACTGTGTACGGATTGCCTGGCCAAGTTCCCGCGGTAGGAGTTTTGGGAGGCGTGATGATGTTACCTGTCCCCATGTTCCAGCAAATGCAACAAGACCTGGTCGCCCTGAATCAGTCGATGAACGCACGCCATATTCCAGTACCTATTCAGCAGGAGGTTCGGATCGCATTTCAAGCCCGGAACTGGAGAGCCAACCAGGTGACGGCATTCTTCGGGAACGCCGCTGTCGTACCTTCATTAAATCTGGCCAACCCTAACCAGAATGCCGCCCACTGGCTTTACCTGTTTGCTATCCACCACCGCGGTGGAGCACTCCCTGTAGGGGGCGTTGCACCAGGCCTACCCTATGCTCACGTGTACCTTATCGGTCATATCAGCATCACTCAAGCATCGATTGATCATATTCGGGAAGGTCACACCTGGGAGAACTTTTCGTTTACAGTTGGTAATATCAATCGAACGGAATTTTCCACGCTATTCAATCCTGCGGTCACTAACCAGGAGCTATTCAATAGGTTGAGAAACGCTCTGCAAAATCCCGATGCTGTGCGTGCTGGCGATGATATTTCGGTGGGAGCAATACAAATCTTCCTATGGCATGGAAACGAGGTCAGAACAATGTACTTTTATGCTCCTACTGTAGGAATGCGTGTACCCCGTGGCGTCCTTCTGGCTATGCTTAATAACAACCTGTTTTAATAAGGAGTTGATTTTTATCGGTTATATGGTACGTGGAGAACTTAACTACAGTCAACACACCAGGGAAAATCAGGCTCTTCTCACAAAGCCAGCGGCACTTTTTGCATTCTTGCGTACAATAGGATCAGCGTCAGACTGTAGATGGGTCAGGGCTTCATAGCTGCTGACAGAGTTGATGCGAGCCAGTACGTTTGGTATTCTGCGTCGGCGTTCGGCATCACTATCCCCTGCCCATTGGAGAGCTACCGGAAGCAGGTACCGCGCAATCTCCTCGTCATCTAACGAAGGCAACTCCGCAAAGATACTCATCAACGTATCTTGCATTTCATCATCCGCCTCGGTGAAGAGTGAGGCCAGGGGGTAGAAAACGTCGTTCGCTGGGAAAAGTTGCCAGCTAAATGCCGGGTAAGGGTAGCGGAACGGCCAGAAGCACTGGAAGATCATCTTGAGATAAGCCTGTTGCTCTTTCGTACTTGCCGCATTATATCCGTTTTGTGTAGCACGAACGGCTGTAGTAACTAATGATACAAAAATTTCTTCCGGCTGTGCTACTAAACCAGCCTGTACAAGTAAGCGTAACCAACCAGCAGCCTCTAAACGCAAGACTGCATCTTCCCCTTGCAAGACATGGTGTGTCAACACATTGACTAGATGTTTGCGTGACAGGCTCTGCTCTTTGCTCGATTGCTTCCAGAGAATAGGTTGTATTTTATTGACTATCCTGCTTAAAGAAGCAGGCGAAGATGCCTCCTCCAATTGTAGCAGTAACTCAGAAAGAGGTAGAGGAGTGAAAAGAGTAGTTATTTTTCTTAAGCCGCGCATAAATTGCTGCATAGTAATATTAAATCGGTTTGTTCGCTCAAAAAGCAAGGTCTCTGTAGATTGACTCATATAATAACTTCTCCACAAGAACAATGGCGTTTTTCTATGTCTACATGATATACGACGAAGCACCACATTGATTAGTAACATTAGTTACTATTATTATGTGCGCCATGTAACATAGTGTCAGAGCTGTCAACTAGCTTTTGCGGCCTTTAAGCAGGATGAAATCATTGGAAAACCGTTCCAGATGCCCATCAGCTTTGCGTACAATCTCAAAGTAGCTTTGGATACGCGGCTTACTCTCTACTATAAACTGCTCTAACTGTGCTTTTTCGTTGTTGGGCAACTGAGACCGTAACGTCCAGTCATCATAGTCGTGCGTTCTACGGAAAAACTCCATCTGCTCGACTCGCAAACCAGCCTGTGTAAAAAAATCCTGCCATTCTTCTTTTGTACACGATCGTCCATGCGAAGCATCACGCCACTTTTCCACTGTGTTGTCAAACGTATCCAATTCGGCATCGCTCGGCGCCATGCAGTCAATGAGCAAGAAGAGTCCTCCAGTTTTCAGCACGCGTGCCACCTCTTTGACCGCTTGCAGCATAGCAGGGAAGTGATGGGCCGCGATGCGACAGGTGACGCGGTCAAACGTGCCATCACCGAAAGGCAAGTGTTCTGCATCGGCCACCTGAAATTGGGCGTTGGTGACACCTTGTGCCAGCAAAAACTCCCGCGCTTTTTCCAACATCCGTGGCGTCAAATCGCTCACCATCACCTGTGCGACCAACGGCGCGACCGCCAGCGCGGTATGCCCTCCACCTGTAGCAATGTCGAGCGCGTATTGGTCAGTATTCCATTCCCCTATCTCAAGCAGCCGTTGCAAATCTCCCCCGCCTTTATGCGAGAAACTCGCGACATAGCTCTCAGCCGTGCGTGAGAAATAATCCTGTACCTGCGCTTTCTTCGCATCAGCATCTGGTTGTGTTGTATCAGGCATCGTCAATAAAGCTTTCTACGCATATATCGTGATAATAGATGTAGGCAACATTTCTAATTCATCATATATTATAATCGACTGAAGGCCATAAAATGTCACGTTGGCATGCATCTTCGTCCCCGGGGTATCTGCAAGAGGTTTACACGGGAGGTTTTTCGGTGAGAGGCGCAAGCCGCTCGGTCGTGCGTAGGGACAGGGTGTATGGATTACTCACATCGTGACCCGGTGAGTACCAGCACATGGGTCGAGTCCGTTCGCTGCTCGCCTCCTTCCTTGAGCCAGCCTCTTTGCTGTTTTTTCCCTCTCTTCTCTCACTTCAGTATTTCTGTCATTCGACAACAGAGTCGTGTAAGACCCCCGACATCGTGAGCTTATCTTACCAGTAATAGAGCCTCTCCCTGCCATATTCTCGCTCAACTTACTTACAAATATTTTACACTTCTCTGTCTGTTTCATGAGAAGTCTCTGCTAGGATATCTGCAAGAGTATGACAATCGCATCCATAAAAAAAGAAAAAACTTTGCGAAAAATATTTGGAGGGTATCCTCAATGTTCAATTCAAAAGAACGGCTTATCCCAGATCTTCATATAGTAGAGGAACAATTCGCCTCGGCTTGTCATACAGAGGAAGCACTGACCCGCACCTATGGCGATCATACGCTCGCGTTCTTTGGTCTGGCTTCAGAGAATTTGCATTTCCTGGCCCCTGCTGGAGAGGGACTCGTGAACTATCGTTTGACGCGCAATGTCGCGGTTGTACTTGGTGACCCAGTGTGTGCGCCACAAGCATTTGAGCGCGTGACAGGTAGCTTCCTTGCTTTTTGCGCACGACATAAGTGGCATGTGGCTTTCTATCAAGTATACCCGCAACACCTGAACACCTATCGCGCCCTCAACATGCACGCGTTTAAAATGGGTGAAGAAGCAATACTCAACCCCCAATCCTTTACTCTACAGGGCGCGGCACTGGCGAATGTACGTACCAGTAGCCGACGCGCTGAACGTGAAGGAGTAAGCATTCAGTGGTACGAAGGTGTCCCTCCTACAGAAGTGATGTACCAACTGGAGCACCTCTCTAGTGCCTGGTTGGCGCACAAAGGTGGCAAGCATGCCAAAGAGACAGCTTTCAGTGTGGGACGCTTCGACGAATTGACCAATATTGCTGCACGGGCTGATACGCTTGCTACGCTCTCAACGCCTTCAACCGTTCCTCAAGAAACTGAGCTTCGCTTTTTGACCGTAGTTGCAATGACGAGTGCTGGCAAAGCATGTGCATTTATGACCTTTACCCCCGTCTATGGGTGTTTGAACGACGAAGCGACAGGTAATCAGCCAGAAGTTCAAGGATGGGGATGGACACTCGATATTATGCGCAGAACACCGACTACCCCACCCGGCGTGATTGAACTGTTACTGGTGCGTGCCATCGACCGCTTCCGCTTATGCGGAGCAACCGTCCTCAGCCTGGGTCTGGTGGCATGGTCCGATACGCGCCAGGAGATGAATCCTGTACAACGAAAACTTGCCAGTTTTGTTACTGATCGCCTGCATCTGTTAGAAACCCACAATACGCTCTTCAAATTCAAACAGAAATTTAACCGTTGTTGGGAAAGCCGCTATGTTGTCGCACGCACAACACTTTCATTACCGTGTGTTGCACTGGGGGTACTTCGTGTACGGAACTATTCAAGTGGCATGGCGAAACTGGTACGGTGAAGCAGTAAAAGAGCAGAGGGCTTAATAAGGGAATAAGAGGAGTTATTGTTGTTTTCAAAAAAAACGGAAGCAAGACAAACACCAGAAGATTCATCCAGGAAGCCGCAAGAGAATACCGCCCATCACTTCCTTCCATGGAGTAGCACATTCCAACAATTCCTTCGCTACTGCCTTGTGGGTGGCGTGAACACGATCGTTGATCTGTTGATGCTCAATATCCTTCTGTGGTGCTTTCCCACGCACAATGTGCAGGTTCTGGTGGCATACAATTCTGTTGCCTATAGCTGCGGCGCACTGAGTAGTTTTTTCTTGAACAAGTACTGGACATTTCGGCGCACCCACAGACCGACAGCAAGGGAAGTTGTGCGCTTTGTTATCAGTGTGTTGCTCGAAGTTCTGTATAGCAATGTCTTGATAGGGCTTGCCGGGAAGATGTTGCAGCCATTCATTCCCAATATCACACTGTGGGGCAATGCATCAAAACTCGTGGCAGTGGTCATTGGTGCGGTTCTCTCATACAGCTTAATGCGCTTCTGGACCTTTGCCAGTGGGTCAAATGATCGACCGAAAAAGCAGGAGATCGTCCACCAGCCTGCCAGAAATTCAGATTCAGCCACTATCCCAGCCTCTCCTATAGGAGAACATGCTCATCACCATAGGGAAAGTGAGGGAACGTTGTAGCACGAGCTTATAATCCCTGATCTTCTGCTGTGCTGCTACGTTGGGCGCGAATGATTGCGTCCGGCTGGTTGAGGAGAGCATCCTCGATGCGTTGACGATGTTTGCGTAATATATTGGTGGGCAGATGTGTCGCATCAAAATAGCGGCATTCACGCGTTTCTTCGGTCGCGGTCGGAACTCCCGCGTGGATATGACAACGGAAGGTCAAGACGACCTCCTGCTTTTGGGGCTTGGAGTAGACGCCAACCAATCGCTCAACTTCCACTTCTAATCGTGTTTCCTCATAGACCTCGCGCTGTAATGCCTCATCAACTGTTTCACCAACTTCCATACCGCCGCCAGGAAGATTCCACCAGTCGATATCGCGCCGGAGGGCTAACAGAATCTTTCCTTCGGAAAAAATGAGTGCTGAAACAGCGATGCGAAAACGGGCCGAACTTCCCTCTGAGCTTTCAAACATATCTTGCATCTGCAACGTTCCTTGCTATCCTCTCATAGTTGATAGACGGTATAGGCGTTGTCATGTAAAATTTGTTGGGCGAGATCGTAGGCTTGCCCTTCGTCGATTTCATCGGCATCGATCATTTCATCCAGTACCTGCCCAATAACACTGCGCCCACGCAAGGCACCAACCCAGTGCATCTCAGGAATGTGAATGCCGTCAGTGCTGAACATCAGTTTGCTGACTGGCGCAACGCTCAATGCCTGCCGCGTGAAGGCCAGCATCTCCAGCTTATCAACAAAGGGGATAGCGTAGGAAAGATCAAAATAAACGTGCGGGTAGACTGCCGCGAGATATGCTCCAAGTTGTGTGTAAGGATAGCTTTCATGGAGCAGGACGATGGGCATTGTGTAATAGTCTCGCCGCTCTAATACGTCGCGTAATTGCAAGGGATTGCCCAGTCGCATATCGGTATCGCTATCCCCATAGCCGGTATGAAACTGGATGGGAAGCTGCTGCTCTGCTGCGATTGAAAAAGCAGTATGGAGCAGGTAATCAATGAGTGGCTTATGGGCGATACGGATCTGACCGCGTGCCTCAGCCTCTGTCCGCGCCTCTACAAAGGAAGCTACTGCTTCGTCTTTGCTCCATTCGCTGATATGTAAGCCTGTGCGATACGCTACAATGCTTTTGAGGGCGCAGAAACCGTGTTCTCGTGCCAAACTTACTTCCATCATATAATGCTCAAGCAACTCGTCAAAGTCAGCATGTTCGAGGATGAGTTCCTGCATGAGCGTTTCCAGGCGCAGCATTTTTGCTGTGCGGCAATGGCCCAATTGGCCCATACGCTCAGGCGTGTAGCATTCGGAGCCTGGTGGATATGCCGGGTCGAGGACGAAGGTGTCGATATTGGCAGCGCGGAAGAGGTGCTCTAGCAGGTCATCGGCTCCCATATGGTTGCGAGCTGCCAGGATACTTTCTTCTGTGTACTCACACCCATAAAATAGTGCCATTTGCCGTAGCAGCCAGCGGTAGTACACGGTGTTAGGGATATGCTGCTCGGCAAAACTGGCATCGGTCGCTTCAGTGCAGTAACCACGAAAACTGAGAGCATCCAGGTGCTGGTTTAACAGAACAGGATGGCAATGATTATCTACTACAGCGATACTGGTTAAATCAAGCATGCACGTTCCTTTACCACACTATCGGTTGTGTGCTGAATATTATTGCACTTTTGTTATTACACCATAATTATACGCCATTGCTACGAAAGAACAAAAGGCAGTAAACGCTAGTGCAGGTGATATACTTTGTACAGGCGTTCACATATCCCGCAAGGATGCTACAATGCTGGTTGCATATGGCCCGAATGGGCGTTCTGTTGTCGCTGACGATACTCCGTTGGAACAGTTGCTGTGCTGGTCGCGTGAGCATTCGCTCTATTGCCCGAATTGTCGCGGCATTCTGCATGTGCGGGGTGGGCCAGAGAAACGCACACAACTGCATTTTGCTCATCAAAGGGGCGAATGCGCCTGGAGTACCGAGACCGAATCGGTGCGTCATATCACGGGGAAAATTGTGCTTTCCCGCTGGCTGCGTACACAATTCCCCGCTGCTCTGGTGACGCTGGAAGAAAGACTGCCTGAGCCAAACCGTATCGCCGATGTCTTTGTGGCGCATGCGGACGGCACGCGTTGGGCCATTGAGTTTCAATGTGCGCCCCTGGATGCGGAGGAGTGGCAGCATCGCCATTCGGCGTATCGCAACGCGCATATTCTGGATATTTGGATTATTGGGAACAATCGGCGTGAGAAGCAAGAAGCTTTTATAGAAGCGATTCTCACTTTTGCTCATGAGATACTGTTTGTAGACCCTCTGCTCGCGCCTCCACGCATCTGGTTGCGTTGGCCTGTCACTCGTGCTACAACCCTGGTATGGCAGAACAGTGGCGCGTGGACGCCCTCACGCGAAGGTTGGGTCGGACGCCTGGGCTATGGAGCAACACTGAGCAGTCAATTGCAGCAGGTAAGCCTGGGGAAACAAGGAGAACTGCTTCATCCTTCCCGCTCTACCCTTGAAAAACAAATGCACGTATGGCAAGAGATGAGCAAAGCTTCTGCTGTAGATGAAGCGGTACTGGCAGCCTATTTACGAGGACAAGTGAGTGAAGGAGCTTTGAGCCTTGTTTTGCTCCCGCTATTACGCGCCTATCTGCGTGACCCTGATTTATTACGTCGCTACAATTATGGGCGCGGCCGTACAGGCCAACCTATGAATACCGAAGATCAGCTTCGTGTGCAGCGAGCCAGGCAATGGCTACTCAGCTTGCAGCAGAAAGGATTTTCTTTAACACAACTACAGGAGCTAGTGAAAGCACTGCCATTTGTAGGGCCGTATACCGCTCTCGTCGGCTATATGGAAATGCTTTTAATGCTATAGGCATCTTCGTCAATATGAAACTCATTGCTATGGTTATACGTGTCTTCTAAAGTAATGGTTATACGTCAAGTTCGGCAAAAGTGGAACTCCCTCTAAAAAGGATGTGACGCTAAACTGACTGAGATAGGAAAGGATGTAGAAAATGAATAGCTTCGTTAAAGGCGTTCTTGTTGGAGTTGGTATTGGTCTGGTTGTTGCCCCGATGAAGGGCGAAGAGATGCGCCGCATGTTGAGCGAGCGTTTCCAGGAATTCCGCGGCTATTTGCCAGAGAACGAGCAGATGAATCAATATATGCAGCAGGTCTCTGATCGCGTCGCTCAGACGAGCGGTGACCTCAAAGGCTATGCCCAACAGGCTGCCAGTAAGGTGAAAGATACTGGTAACACGCTTGGAAGCCTCGCCCAGCAGGCAGGTACTTCTGTCAAGCAGACGAGCCAGGACGTTGCCGACACCACCAAGCAGGCCGCGACCTCTGCCAAACAGAACACAACGAATTCGGTAAGGCAGAACAGCTAAAACTTACCTGGTTTAGTAATAAATCGTGGGCAAGTTGTTTTCCTGGCAAGCCAGGAAAACAACTTGCCCACGATTTATTACCCTAATACTTATAGAAGTGTTGACGCGTCTCTTCGTCGGCTGACTTATCTTTGAAGAAGGCCGACTCATCGCGCTTGACTGCTATATACGAGTTAGCCAATAACGGTCCCATGGCTTCAAGTAGCACCTGGTCACGTTCAAGCGCGTCAAGGGCTTCGTCCAGTGAGGTGGGCAAGCGATGGATACCGCGTTTTTCACGCTCCTCGTCACTGTAATTTCCTGGGTCAATCTCTTGTGCTTCCCCTGGATCGATAGCGTTCTCGATGCCGTCCAAACCTGCTGCTAGCAATGCTCCCATCGACAGATAGGGGTTGCCACTGTGGTCGGCACATTTAAGCTCCAGATTGATGGTATCTGCCTCGCGGCCCCAGAAAGCTGAGGGGATGCGTATGGCGCCTTCGCGATTATCGAAGCCATACGTGTCATAAGCTGAACTCCAATAATGTGGGAGTAAGCGGCGGTATGAATTGGGACTGCCACAGGTAATAGCCACTAGCCCGCGAATATGGCGCAAGACACCTCCAATGAAGTGTTTGCCAAGTGGGCTTAGCCCTCCGCGCTCGTTGACATCATAAAAGAGGTTTTTGCTCGACTGTGTGCCATGCTCGGTATCCCATAGACTCACATGAATGTGGGCACCACTACCTGCCTGGTCGAGGAAGGGTTTAGGAGCAAAGGTGGCGAGAAGATTGAACGCTCGTGTGACACCGCGCACCGTCTCGCGTACAAGACAGACATTGTCTGCTGCACGCAGAACATCCGCGTGATGAATGGAAAGTTCTTGCTGAGCTGGCCCCAGTTCTGTATGAAATAGCTCAATGGAGACCCCTTCCGCTTCCAGCGCTGCCAAAATAGCATCAACGACCTCTGCCTCGTCATCCAGCCCACGACTACTATAACAAAGACTATTATCGGCTGGAACGTATTTGTCGCCTTCTTCACGCGCCAGGTAAAACTCGTGTTCGACGGCAGCATCCGCACGCATACCGTGCTCCGCCAACCGGGCAATCATACGTTTAAGAAATGTGCGTGGACACGCTTCCCACGGCGTCCCATCAGTGCGCACCATATCGCACATCATGCTGCCAGTGCTGGGTACATACGGCAACGTTACGAACGTCTGTGGATCAGGGATAAGACGGAATTCTCCTATCGGCCCCATTCCTTCGACCGCGGCAAGCGACTCAACCCCGGTAAATGCCTGCATAGCCAGCGTCTGTCCGATACCTTCGTTTATGCGCGTAGCTAACTTCGAGGCATGGGTGGCTTTACCGCGAATAATCCCTCCATTATCGCAATATAAAAAACGCACTAATCGTAGATTGGCATTACGTGCCTGCTGCACAACATCCTGAGCATTCATATGGAAACACACTCCTAATGTAAATATTCTCCCGATGTAATCCCATCATACATGGCGAGGATGAAGAAAGTATCATCTGCTGACCTTGCAATATCTCCTGCTCAGTATAGCAAAGCACCTATGATATTTCAACCAAAAGAGACTTTTGCTTCACGCTGACCATGATATTGTGATGACACACAGAGCCTTGCTCAACTCCTGTTTTCCTGACCGCTGAGATGGAAATAGGAGAATGCTATCACGAAAAAGAACAAGCTGATGATGAGCAGCGCGATACTAGCGGTTGTATTGAAGGATAAACTAAAGAAAACGAGTACCAGAGCGATTAAGAACGAGATAATAAAGAGGACCCGGTATATCCCTGTACCACGACGTACCATGTGTAGCCTCCTTGCAACGCTACTTAATGCTGTATGCATTCCTGGGCGAACATGCGGACGGATGCTAAATCTTTAGCGTCCGGCATATAGATAATAACTTCCTGCGCACCTGTTTGCTCGATCTCAGCTAAACGCTGGCGAATAGTCGCCGGTGAACCCACCAATGCCTGTTCGCGTATACGTCCTGAAGGTATGTTGCGAGCGAATGGAGCGGTTTTCGCCATAGCCTCTTCATCGGTTTGCGCGATAGCGCAATTAAACATGACCGTGCGCTTGATACTAGTATAATCCCTTCCCACTGCTTCACAGTGCTGCTTGAGGATAGCGAATTTGTGCATCACACCTTCATTATCCAGGTGGCCAATATTGCAGGCATCGCCATACTGCGCTACCAGTTTGAGCGTTACCTTTTCACCGCCGCCGCCGATGAGCAGCGGAATGTGGGGCTTCTGCACACCTTTAGGCTGGTTAATGGCACCATTGATGTGGTAATATTTGCCTTCGTAAACGGCCTCATTCTGTGTCCACATAGCCATAATGACCTGTATCGCCTCGCGTAAATAGCGCAAGCGCGTAGGGCCATCGGGAAAGTCATAGCCGAAAGCGCGATACTCGTGCTCATACCAGCCAGCCCCTATGCCAAAATCCAGGCGTCCATGGGAGAGTACATCAACGGTGCTCGCCATTTTTGCCATCAAGGCCGGATTGCGATACCCATTGCAAGTCACCATTTGCCCAATACGAACCCGTTTTGTGTCACGAGCCAGAGCCGCTGTACTGCTCCAACATTCAAATGTTACTTCTTGCGTCGGCGTTGGCACAGTATGAAAATGGTCAAAAAGCCAGATCGAGTCGAAACCCGTCTGCTCGGCTTCCTGGGCCACGCGTGTCATCGTCTCATACGCCTCTACAGGATCGCTGATACCAACCAGATCCATACGCCAGCCCTGCGGCACAATCAAGCCGTATTGTAATGCCATCGCTAGTGAACTCGCTTTCTCTATAATCATCAAAAGGAGGAGATACGTTGCTCTTCTCATATTACGCTACACGATCACCTATACGTCAAGCTGATGCGCCACTTTAGGTGTACAAAATGATATCATAATTCTCTTGTCTCTTGTCTCTAATGCTTGAGTATGCTACACTGGCATTCAGGAGACTTTGTGTTAGCTTGCCTGGAAGGAGTCAATGTTTGCTCCGCAAAGACCGCATCCTGGAAGCGTTACGATCATTGTGTACACAGCGTCCTGCACAAAGTAGTGCTTTGCGGCGTCATGCGGGCTTCAGTGCTGAAGAGGTAGCACACTTTGCTGATGTAGATCGAACAAATGCGAGCCGTGATCTCAATCTCTTATTTCAAGAGGGGAAAATTGAGCGTATTCCCGGACGCCCTGTCCTTTTTGTCGCCAAAACGCCTGCCACGGAACCGTTAAGTGAAAGCAATGGCAACGGCAACGGCAACTTGCATAATGTGTCACGAGGACGTGTGCAAGGTGGACAAGGTAGTCGTACCTTCTTACCTACAACCATACCGCTACAAGTTACGCGAGAACCAGGTAAACCTCCTGCTGTCGCGGCCTCTGTGTATGTGGGGGCGGTAGTCACCAGTTTTGAGACGCTAATCGGTGGGGGCGAGGGGCTGAAAGTGGCTGTTCAACAAGCAAAAGCCGCTATGCTCTATCCACCTCGTGGTCTGCATACGTTGCTGTGTGGCCCCAGTGGCGTCGGAAAAACCACCTTTGCCCGTTTGATGCATAGCTTTGCCCTCGAATTGCATGCCCTTCCCGCCGACGCACCCTTTATCAGTTTCAACTGTGCTGATTATGCTGGTAATCCACAATTGCTCATGGCGCATCTCTTTGGTGTGGTGCGCGGAGCATATACGGGGGCCGACCGCGACCGCGAAGGTCTGGTGGAGCAGGCCAATCGTGGTATTCTTTTCCTGGACGAGGTGCATCGCTTGCCGCCAGAGGGCCAGGAAATGTTATTTTACTTGATGGATCGTGAGCGTTTCCGACGCTTAGGTGAAGTCAAGGAACGGCAATCCTCGCTGCTATTGCTTGCAGCCACCACCGAAGACCCCAACGTATCGCTATTGCCTACCTTCCGCCGCCGTATCCCCATGACTATTACGCTGCCAGGGCTGCATGAGCGTACCATGATGGAGCGCTACGAACTGCTACGAGCCTTTTTCACGACCGAATGTAGCAGTATTGGCGCACATATCCATGTCGCGCCACAGGCATTGCGAGCACTCATGCTCTATGAATGCCCCGGCAATATTGGGCAGCTACGTACCGATGTACAATTGACGTGCGCACGGGCCTACCTCGAGTTCCGCACCAATAACCTGGTTGAGCTAAATGTCCACATGGGCATATTGCCGGATCATGTGCGACGTGGCTTGTTACGCACCGCTGAACTGAATCGGGCATTAGAGCAGGTATTGCATCTCTTGGAAGCCACCCATATTTTTACGCCCACAGGTCTGAGCCTCGATAGTTTGCCAGACTCGGCGCAGGACCTCTACGATAACATCAGTGCTGAATTGAGTCTGTTGCGTGGGAGCGGCCTGGCGGAAAATGAAATCAATCGGCTTTTACACCTGAACATTCAGCACTATTTTCAACGCTTTGCCAACGAGGTTGCTCAGGAGAAACAGGGAACCGAGGGAACGGCATCGCATCTCGTCGATGAACGGATCGCGGTGGTGAGCAGGCGCATTGTGCAGTATGCCGAAGAGCAGTTGGCACGTACCTTCCCCGAAAAGCTAGCATTAGTGTTGGCTATGCACCTGACCAGCACGATGGAGCACATGGCGCATGGACGGAAGATTGTTGAGCCAGTGATTCAATTCGTTCGGCAAACCTATCCAATTGAATATGAAGTGGCGCGTATCGCGTTGTTGCAACTTCGTTCTATGCTGGATGTATCGCTGCCAGAGAGTGAGGTGGATGTATTAGCCGTGCTTTTCGCCAATGCTGATGCCTTGTTGGATAGTGAGCAGTCCACGGTGGGTATAGTGGTAGCAGCTCATGGTCGTGGCATTGCCCCCGGATTAGCAGAGCTGGCGAATACACTGGTGGGAGTGAACTCTGTGCGTTGGATAGAGCTGACGCTGGAACAGTCGCCAGAGGAATTGTTGGGCCAGGTTGAGCAATGGGTCCGTGTGGCTGACCAGGGCGGCGGCGTCTTATTATTGGTCGATTTTGCCTCGCTCCTCTCAATTGGTGAACTCGTGATGCGGCAGACCGGTGTGCAGGTACGAGCAGTGTCGGGCGTAAGTGCTCCCCTGGTGGTTGAGGCCGTGCGACGAGCACAAAGTTCCAAGCATATGTCCGTGGATCAATTAGCGGCAAGCCTCACGTTGTTCCGTCCGGTACAGGAGCCGGGGAAAGTCGGCAATCTTACACTTGTCCAGGAAGACATGCTCACTAATGGAGTACGTCCTGCCGATACAAATTTTGCCGCTTCCCAGATCGCTCGTGTCATTTTATCGGTCTGTTTAACAGGCTTTGGTAGCGCAACGAAGATAGCAGAGTTGATCGAAGAACACCTGCCTGGCTTGCGTCAGCAAAAGGTTGAGATCATCTGCATGGACATTAACCTGTCCGGTAAAACGGAGGCCGATGTCCAACGCCTTGTGGGGCATCGGCAAGTGGTAGCTATTGTAGGCACCATTAATCCGCATCTTGCGCCCTACCCCTTTATCCCACTGACAGATTTTCTTTTTGGCGATGGCATTGCACGTCTGCGTACACTGCTCGGCAGCACACTGATTGATCCTGCGCTGCTTCAACCCTCTGCTACCGCCATGGACGCTCTTGTTCCGCCTGACTATCCCCCTTCCACCAAACAAGAGAGGACGCCACTACTGACACAACGTACTGAGCTTGTGCGCGAGATTTCACATACACTCAGCCAGCGTCTCCTTTTCCTCAATCCCGCACGCGCCATACCCTTGATAGATCATATGATCGAGCTGATTGAAGTAGAGGTCGGTGAAACGTTTGATATCGAGGTGCTGGCCGGATTAATGCTCCATCTCGCCTGTATCCTTGAGCGCGGCATACAGCACAAGGGCATGCTTGTGAGCGAGACAGTGCGTACACAGGTGGAGCAGCTCTTTCCTCGTGAACTGAGCATTTGCCGCCGTGCGCTGCAAATCTTGAGTACCCAGGTCGCTCGCCCTCTGCCAGATGAAGAGGCATATAATATCGTCGGTATTCTCAGGCAAGTTGATATATTCATCACCAGCAACCTGTAATGAAATCAAGAGAGCCAGGTCCGCCATCCTTTCTAGTGTGTCAAGTGTGTAGCACACATTTTGGCATGATTATTGCTGTATAGATGAGTGTACCCGTGAGGAAGATTTTGACACTGTAGTGTGTCATGTTGCAGAACATACTACTACTACTACAGCAGTGAAGCTCAAGACTCGTGGGGGGAGTTGACATGATACGGGTATTGATTGTTTGTAGCTGGGGCATGTCTACCAGCCTATTGGTGGATAGCATGCTCGCGGCAGCGAAAGTGCGTAATTGTGCATTAAGCGTGGATGCATTGAGTGCAGGCGAATACGCGGAGAAGGTAGATACATGTGACATTGTGCTGATCGCACCGCAAATCCGTCATCTGCGCAAGAGCATTGAGAAGTTGGCGGCGTCCGCAAGGAAGCCCGTGGCTTTAATTGAACCTTTTCATTATGCAACCATGAATGGTGAGGCGGTACTCGAACAAGTGCTGCGTCTGTTACCAAGCAGACCAGAAGGAAAGACGACACCTTGAGCAGCATTATTGAACGCAGCAGTGACTGGTTTGAACGCTACTTGGTACCACCACTTGGTGCTTTGGCCAGTAGCGTGTATTTGCAGGCTGTACGTGATGCTTTCATTATTTTTACACTGCCGTTGATTATCGCGGGTAGTCTCTTTCTCGTTATCGCCAATCCTCCTTTCCCCATATTGGCGGAGTTGGTGAGCAAGTATACCTATGCCATATTAGTGCCATATCAGCTTTCATTTGGGCTAATGTCCTTGTTTCTATCCTTTGGTGTAGCGTATAGCCTGGCACAGTACCGGCGTACCGAACCGGTGCAGCCAGGAATATTGGCGATGGTCTTATTTCTGGTTGCCAGTATGCCGATCACGAATCTGAATAATGTGAGATTGGGTGATATTCTGCCGTACTTTGATGGACAGGGTTTATTAGTAGGTATTTTTATCGGTATTTTGACGACGGAGGTTATGCGCTGGTTTCGTGGCTCACGTTTCACGATACGCTTGCCCAAAAGTGTACCCAGGAATGTGACACGGGCCTTTGAAGCCCTCGTGCCAACAATTTTGTTGCTGACGCTGGTCTGGTTGCTGGAATGGTTTGTCAGTTCGCATATGGCGATTATTGATGGCAAAAATACCCAGTTGACCTTGCCAATCTTGCTCATGGAGGTCTTTAAACCACTGGTGGTGGTGCAGGACAGCTATCCAGCAGCACTGCTTGAGATTATATTGATGATGTTGCTCTGGTCTGTCGGCATTCACGGCATGAACGTGGTGCTGGCGATTGCCGCCCCATTCTGGTTTACTACCCTCGCGGGTAACGCCACCGGAGGGCATGGCATCGTGACGGAGCCATTCTTCCATATTTTCGCGCATCTCGGTGGGTCCGGCGCAACCTGGCCATTGGTGATCTATATGTTGCGCTCACGTTCGACACAGTTGCGTATAGTAGGAAAGGTAGCCCTTGGACCGGCGATATTTAATATCAATGAACCAGTGACATTTGGTGTGCCAATGGTTCTCAATCCAATCATGATGATACCATTTGTGCTTGTACCAGTGTTGATCGTAACCATCAACTACGTTGTTTTCTATTTCGGGCTGGTACATGTACCGCTTATCATTCAACCTTTTACCGTCCCCATCGGAATCAGCGGGTTTTTTGCAACTGGCGGCGACATTAAAGGAAGTCTGCTCCAGTTCTTTGACCTCGCTGTCTCCGCTCTCATATATTATCCGTTTTTTAAGGCTTGGGAGCGCGTACTTGTAGCGCGAGAAGAGGAAGCCAGTATACCTGAGCCTGCTCCGGTGCAGACTCCCGTCAACGTAGGCTAAGATGCGCTGTTCGGCAACGTATGTCGGAAAGGAGGTGGGCAATACACTTAGCAAGAGAGTACGCATTTAGTTTGGCGTCTCCCAGAAGCTTCGTTCTCAAGAAGCGTATGCTTCAGAGTTGTAACGTTTGTGTACTGTTTAGCACAAACACAATGGAAGGACAAGTTCACGATGAAATTTGTTAATCGACAACGCAGGTCGTTTACCGTACTGATAATGGTTGTCATGCTCTCCCTATTTGCCGCAGCTTGCGGCAGTGCCAATAGTGGTGGTAGTGGTAGCGGTAGTACTCCCACCACTAGCGGTAATGGCGGTAAAGGCTGTAAAAAGGTTGGCGTACTCCTGCCGGAGACGGCTACTTCAGCTCGCTGGGATAGCAAGGATAAGCCCTTGTTAATTCAGGATATAAAACAGCTCATCCCTGGCGCAACAGTGGACTACAATAACGCCGAAGGCAGTGCAACTGAGCAGCAGAACCAGGCCGAAGCAGACCTGACCAATGGCGATTGTATCTTGGTGGTAGCCGCCAGTGATAGTACGGCAGCGGCAGCAATTGTAGCGAAAGCCAAAGTACAGAATGTACCCGTAATTGCTTATGACCGCCTGATCCAATCCAAGGACCTGGCCTACTATGTCTCGTTCGACAATGTCAAAGTGGGTGCTTTACAGGGCCAGTACATCGCGGATCACTATCAGAGCTATATTAAGGGCAACAATCACAACGTGGTCATGATCAATGGCGCACAGACGGACAATAACGCCATTCTGTTCCGCCAGGGTGCCTTGAGCGTGCTCCAGCCTCTCTATGATAGTGGTAAGTTGAAGAAGATATACGACCAGTACACACCGAACTGGGACAACCCCACCGCCCAGACAGAGATGGAAGGCGCACTCACCGCCAACGCGAATAACGTTCAGATCGCTTATGTTGCCAACGATGGTATGGCGAGTACGGTAATCGCGGCTCTCAAGGCCCAGCGCCTCAACGGTAAAGTGCTGGTCACAGGCCAGGATGCCACAGTGTCGGGTATTCAGAATATCCTCAAGGGCGACCAGTCTATGACCGTCTACAAAGCCATCACTAAAGAGGCTATGGCGACCGCACAACTCGCTGCTGCTATCAGCAGTGGGACAGACACCGCCTCGTTGGTTAATGGCCAGACGAAAACCGCTGATGGAACATCCATTCCTTCAGTCCTCGAAGTACCGGTGGCTGTCGATAAGTCAAATATTGCATCGACAGTGCTGGCCGATGGTTTTGTAACCAAGAGTGATATCTGCGCAGGTATTCCAGCTGGCACGACCGGCGGAATTTGTCCGTAATCACTCGCTTATAAACACACACGGTCGTTTGTAGCGTTTTTCGCTACAAACGACCCATTGAAGGTGGTATACTCTACTGAGACTACCACCTTTTGATGGAGTTCTACCAACTTGTAACCTCATCTATATGGAGGGCCACATGGCCGATATGAATCCTACGGTTGGTGAAACATCACTCCCTGAACCCGGTAGCACATCGGGTGCGACACCACGGCTGCGCCTGCTCAGTATCAACAAATCCTTCGGAGCCGTGCGTGCGCTGACTGATGTGAGTTTCGAGGTCTATGCCGGTGAAGTTGTCGGCCTGGTGGGCGATAATGGTGCCGGTAAATCAACCCTGATTAAAACCATCGCCGGGGTTGGACCGCCGGACAGCGGGGAAATTTTTGTAGAAGGCCAACCAGTCAAAATTTCTAGTCCACAAGTTGCCACTCGTTTAGGCATCGAAACGGTATACCAGGACCTCGCTCTCTGTGATAACCTGGATGTCGTTGCCAATCTCTTTTTAGGACACGAAGAGCGCACCCCCTGGCGTACTTTAGCTGAAACTACCATGGAACAGCGGACGTTGGAGATTCTGCGCACCTTAGATGTAAAAATCCCTTCGGTGCGTACCCTCGTTGCATCACTCTCCGGTGGACAACGCCAGTCCATCACGGTAGCCAAATCTATTCTACGTAATGCCAAGATTGTACTGCTGGACGAGCCAACAGCTGCTCTGGGGGTGGCGCAAACACGCCAGGTTTTGCAATTGATCCGGCGATTACGTGAGCAAGGTCTGGCCGTCGTAGTTATTTCGCATAACCTTGCTGACGTCTTCGAAGTGGTAGACCGCGTCATTGTGCTGCGCCTCGGTCGCAAAGTGGGAGTCTTTAACATCAAAGATACTACACCTGAACAGGTGGTCTCAGCAATCACGGGTGCGGAATTCGGCCAATTGCTGGAAACGAATGGTAACGGTGTGAACGGAGGTAGTAAGCATGAGTGATACAATCGATGAAAATACTGCTGATAACTCTTCTGCGCTGAATGATCAGCCTGCCACTGCTGCTTCTGTGGAAGTACCAGCTTATGTACAACGGCAGTCATTTGGACAGCTGTTACGCGGTGATCTCGGCTTTATTCCTGTGCTCGTCACCTTCCTTATTATTGTGGTCTTTTTTAGCATCGTGACCAACGGAATATTTCTTGAACCACGTAACCTTACAAATTTGCTCTTACAGGTTGCTACTATCGGGACGCTTGGCTTGGGGAGTATTCTAGTATTACTGCTGGGTGAAATAGATCTCTCGGTAGCAGCCGTAGGCACACTTTGCTCCGTAGTCATGGCGATACTCTCGGAACGTATGGGGTATCCCGCGTGGGTAGCGATTCCAGTTGCGCTCCTGACTGGAGCACTGGTTGGTTTCATAAATGGTATCTTCGTTGCTGTGCTGCGTGTGCCTTCCTTCATTGTCACCCTGGCAGGTTCCATTGGTTATAGTGGTTTACTGCTGCTCCTCTTAGCCGGACAAGCGACACTCGGCATTAATAACGATTTTATTGATGCGATTGCGGGCACACCAACGAGCTATTTGACAGACATTTTCGGTGTTGGACTACCCACGATTGGATTACTCTGCTATGTTGGTAGTCTCATTTATAACTATACAAAGCGCAAGAAGCTTGGCTTGAGAACCGCGCCTCTCGGACTCCTTATAGCCCAGATAGTGGGAGCCACAATCATTATTGAAGGGTCCGTAGTGCTCTTTGAAAGCTACTTCGGCGTGCCTTATTCAACCGCTATCCTCTTTGGATTGATAACCCTGACCTGGCTCATGTTGACCAAAACTGCCTTCGGTCGGCATATCTATGCCGTCGGCGGCAATATGGAAGCTGCTCGCCGTGCAGGTATCAATGTAGTAGCTATCCGTCTTGCAGTCTTTACGCTCTGCTCAACCTTTGCTGCCGTAGGTGGTATTATCGCGGCATCACGTAGCCTGGAGGTGGCAAGTCAGATTGACCCCACGCTCTTGCTGTCTGCTATCGCAGCTGCAGTTATTGGTGGCGTTAGTCTCTTTGGTGGCCGCGGTTCCGCCTGGGCCATTGTCCTTGGCGTGCTCATTATTGGGAGCTTGGGCAACGGCCTTGCTCTCAAAAGCCAACCTACCGAGGTAAAGGAGATCGTCGAAGGACTCGTCCTGTTGGTCGCTGTTACCGTCGATGCCGTCGTACGCCGATTACAAGCTCGTAGCGGGCGATAACGTCTTAAGAAATTGTCGGTATATCAACATCAATAGAGGGAAGTGAGTGTTTATGGTCGGACTAGTCAAGCCATAAACACTCACTTCCCTCTATTGCTATTGTTCAGGCTTTGCACGTACAATAGGAATGGTGGAAAAATAAGAAGGATAGGGGTTATGTGCTTGTGCTGAAACGCTTGCTCTATCGACTCTTCCAGAGACTGGTTGGCATCTTTTTCAATATACTCAATCTACTCCTCGTGGGCAATCTTCCTCCCTTTGGCTGTGTTTGTGTCATCGTGTTTCATCAAGAGAAAATCCTCGTAGTCGAGCGACCCGAAGGAGGCTTTGTCTTCCCCGGTGGTTTTATGCGTTGGCGGGAACATCCCTTGGAAACCGCCCGCCGCGAATGTACAGAGGAGACCGGTATCCAGTTGCAGGTCAATAGACTGATTGACTGTAGCGCGACGCCCAGCGGTAGTTTTTCGCGCATGAGTACCTTGACCATGATCTACGATGCCGAAATGATCGGCGGTGAGCTTAAAGGAAGTATCGAGGGGAAACCGTGCTGGCAAAGCGTTGAGGAATTGCGCAAACGCTTACAGCAACGGCAAATGACCATCCTTGATCACTACCTCAGCCATGAAGACTCTCTACCCTGATGTCCAGATGCAGAAGTTGTCGTTACGTCGTATACTGGCTCAAGAAATTCCAGATCACCACGTTGGCATCAATCACATGCGTGCTAAAGCCGAGCGTGGCAATATTGCCGCCACCGGGCCAGACGTGACCACCATCACTGATGCGGTAGTGCTCTACCACCGTGCCATTAGCACAGTGTTTCCACTCTAAACCGGTGACATCTCCTTGCTGGAAGATAGTGTCGGGCGAGCCACTACACTGGTCATGGTTGAGCCACACATTCAGATAAACAGAGACTGCGGCCATCATAGCACTTGGATTGCCGTTGTAAGGGGCATAGCGATCAGCTTGACCATGAATTTCCAGCACCGGGATAGGACGCGATGGTTGACATCCACCTGGAGCATGATAAAACGCTCCTGCCACCGTGGCGAGAGCGGCAATCTGCTTCGTCAAAGTACAGGCGACGCGATACGCCAAACCGCCTCCGAGTGAGAAGCCGGTAACATAGATGCGGTGTGTGTCGACACAGTAACTTTTTTCAAGATAGCTGAGCATATCACGCGTAAATTGAACATCGTCAGCATCGCCTGTTGGTCCATACGCGCCGATGCCAGCATTCCAGGATGGCGGATTATCGGCCCCCTGGGGAAAGACCAGGATGAAACCTGCTTTATCTGCCTCCACTGCCATATTTGAATACTGCTCCATCTTGGGAGCGGTAAAATTGTAGCCATGGTAGTTAATTACCAGTGCCTGTGGTTGGATGCCATAAGAGGGTGCCAGGTGCAGGACGAAGGTACGTGTTAATCCTGCCGAAGAGAGGGAAATAGTCGTATCGCCGAGCTTGTGTTGTGGCGTAGTGCAAGTGACGATGGGCTTTGTTGGTGCCGGGTTCAATAATCTTGGAATGGAGGTACGGATTTTTTGTATGGCACTGGAATGCAAGTTTACCGTATAAATTGTATAGCCCGTAATAGCTAGTAGAGATAAGAGGATGCCTCCTGCAATGATGAGCCGTTCCACTATCACTGAACGCCGCGGACGATTAGACGGACGCATTTTCCTGACCTGCATTTCTATAGCATAGTGTATCTTACCTTATCAGCGATGAGTATAGCACGGAATAAGTGGCTTTCACAAGTACACCCGCAACAAAAGCTTTATGCAATCTGCCAAAACATGCTATACTCGTGCCATAAAGAGACCTCTATTATGTGTCGCTACAAGCGACCCGTATAGATTTGTGTGAGAGGTAGGTTTGCAGCCGCTGGTTGCAAAACTGACTCCCACACAAACCCCCACGGGTCGCCTGGAGCGACACATAAGAGA
>JBPCJY010000100.1:0-10608 GCA_051004815.1 Ktedonobacteraceae bacterium | reverse complement strand
GCCTTCACTTTTTCGCTCAAAACGATGGGCTCGGCAGGGATTATTTTCATATCCTGCCGATGGAGCGGTTTCCTGGCATGGATGGAACGCGAGAGCCGCCGTTCGCGTTCGAGCCGTGCGCGATACGCGGCATGGAGAATGTATTCCGCGATGCAGATAACTTTGCGCGGCACACCATAAAAGCTAGGGAAGTCGTTGATATCCACCAACATCAGACCTTGCGCAGTCTCCAACACGTCAATGCCATAGATATCCAGACCAAACACCTGCCCTACACGCCGGGCCAACGTGAGCATCTCACGAGTGACCGGTATCTCTTGCTCAACCGCGGCCCCGTGTAGCGGTGAGGTTTTGGTCATCGCGTGAACCTCCTGGCCCGTCACATAGAGCTTGATATCATAGCCCGCGTTCTCCACGTAACGCATCGCCAGGTAGAAGCATGAGTTGTCCAGCTTGAGGTGAACTAGTTCTTCCGGCGTGCGCACCAGGTGAATATCTTGCATCGCTGTCCCGTTGCTTGGTTTCACCACTACGGGATACACAGTTGGTGGCAGTTCTTTCAAGGCGCGGGGATGTCCCACAAAGTACGTCTGTGGCACGGGGAGTCCTTTGGCCTGGGCAAAAGCGACCGCGACCGCCTTATCACGTATCAGGCGAATGGCGCGAGAATTGTTAATAGTAGGAATACCAACCGCCTCAGCCGCCTCTAAAATGGTTAAGCCGGGGCCATCCGAGACCGTTTTCAACACATAGGCGTCATAATCGGCCAGAGCAAGCTCCGTCAGGCTCGTAATGGCAGAATATGGCTGGATAACATCTATGTGATGTCCCCACTGCTGCAACTGATCCGCCACAACCATCGGCATCGGTTTATCAACATATTTCTTTTCCAGAATAAAACAAAAACGCATCTGTGCCTCTCTTCAAAGGTTGCCATCGTGAATATATTATCGCACTTCTCAGGCTTCCTCGTCACCTGCGGCGGCTCGCTTGTAGAGCATACCTTTTTTAGAGGCACAAAGGCTATGATATGAGTCACAAAAGCGTGAGGGTCTTTTACGTTTGCCTCCGACTTCGTACTCTCATCATTGACCCAAACGGCGGTGGTATCTCCTGTTGGTCTTCAGGATTGGGAGCCATAAACATCTCCGCGCTCACCATCTGTTCCCGCAGCTTGCCCACCTGGCCACTCATTACCTCGCCCATTGTACCTTGTTGTGGATTGGCAATCCAGCGCATCTTTGAGGACAGAAACAGTTCTTTCAGGTAAGCAAACGAGAAGTCTTCAGTCGCGGCAGTGATCTTCTCCACCTCCTCTTCAGAGAGACGCAACGTGGGTTTGAGAGCCTCATTCCAGAGGGCAATATACGCCTTGCGCTCCGTTTGCTCTGGTAGTCCAAAGGGGTACTTGCGATCAAAGCGGCTGGGACGTTCAAGAATAGCTGGATCAAGTCGCTCCGGGTGATTGGTGGTCGCCAGTGCGACGATACCAATATTGGCGGCAAAACCATCTAACTCGTTGAGGAAGAATGAACGATTCTGCGGTGTAATAAGGGAGTCGAGATCCTCCAGGACGAGGATACAGGGCGTACTTTTGCGGGCGCGATCAAAAACCTGTTGAATGTTGACTTCGTCAGCACCGGGAGTATGTGGTGCTCGAAAGCTCTTCACATAGAGGCACGGATATTCCAAGGAGTTGATGAGTGCCTTGACGGTGTGCGTTTTGCCATTGCCAGCCGGACCAACAAACAAGACACCGCGTTTCCAAGGAATGTCATGCTCCTCATAGAGGGCGCGTGACTGAAAGAACTGCATGAGATCATCACGAATCTCTTGCTTAAGCTCTCCGCGCAACACCAGGTTTTCAAACGTCGCGGTCTGAATATCCTGAAAGAGTCGTTCGTCTTTGTGCCAGTGACCATTGTCGAAGACCAGCACCTCGGAGCGAATCTCCATATTCCACTCGCACACGGCAGCAAAGAAGTTTCGCGCCACCTCCTCTGTCTCAGCAAGAATCCAGTAATGGTATTTGAAAATGCCTTCTCCCTCGATGCTCACGATCAGCACCTCAAGAGTTTGTTCCCGCCAGTTTACGTCAAACCAGGCCTTTTTAACGCTATCCGCTGTTGCCGGGCCTGTACCTTCCTGGGCCGTTGTTTCTACAGGAAACTGTGACCCCATCCCATGGACAAAGCCTCCCCCTCTGGACATCATGCGATGATGAATGGGCATCATCTCTGGCTCTGGCCCTCGCCAATACGTTGCCATCTGGTTGTAGAGAAACGTCTTGCGTGTGAGAACACAGTGTTTTGCTTCGGCATACCCTTCGAGATTGAACTGGCCCATCTCTCCTTCAACCAATGCTCTGTCAGGAAAGAGTTGCACCAGGTGCTGGCTCATGTGGTATTCGATGGCCGTGGTAGGCAGCAGGAGCATCTCGCTGATGAGTTGTTCTTTATCCATATTGCACTTCCAAACATGTCACTTGTGACTTCCAGGGCGACCGCAAGGGTCGCCGCTACTATACACGCATAACGTGCTTAACAGGTATCGTAGTATAGTGGGGGCGACCCTTGCGGTCGCCCTGGCCATCATTTACAGGCCCTGTCTTCTATACGAGTGGTCACAACAAAGGTTCCACATGCTATATGGACTGCTACCCTATTTGTCTCGGCTTGCCACCTGGGCGAAGTTGAGGGCTGCTACGAGCGATACACCGCCGATGATGTTGCCAATCAGCGTTGGAAGCATGAAGCCGACGAAATAGGTGAACCAGGAGGCGGCTCCGATATTGACAAGATAGAACACATCAACGGAGCCAGCAATAATATGTGCAAAGCCGCCAAGTGCCACCAGGTAGGTGATGATGATGACAATGTGTAACCTCGTTCCCTCAGAGGCTGGCAGCAGCCAAACCATCAGCGCGATGAGCCACCCGGCGAATATACCGCGTAGAATCGTCAAGCCAAAGCCACTTCCCAGCGAAAGGCGGGCAATGTCAGCAAATGAGCGTTGCACCTCTGGTGGGAAAAGAGCAGTATGCGCGATAATCACAGCGAAAAGAAAGGCACCCACAAGGTTGGTTGCCAGGATCACGAGCCACAGCCGTGCAACCCGTAAGAAGGTAACTCTATCAGGGTGGGCCAACAAGGGTAAAATGGCCGTAAGCGTGTTCTCGGTAAACAATTGCTGACGACCCAGAATCACGATCAGAAACCCTACGCTATATCCTAGATTACCGATGAGCGGACTCCAGGGTGTCGTGGGCAAGTGAGCATGGAGCAGTCCCTGAGCCACGAGCGAGAAGCCCATGGAAAGCCCAGCAGCCAAGCCAGACCAGGCTAAAGCACTGATGGTACGACGTAGTTCCTGTTCACCTTCCTCACGAATAGTCTCGTGAACAACGACTGCACTGATACTCCTGCGCTGCTCGACCTCCTTGCGATCGGCATTGTTCAGCCCCGGCACATTGTCTGATGATGGTGCGGATGTGTCAGCTATGTCGGGCTTCTTTTCTTGTTTCGTGTCAAGGGTATCGGTCGAATCCCTTCCACCTTGCTTGTCATGCATGAACATATCCTCTCGGAATAGAGAAACACTCCGCTAGTAACAGTGCTGTGTGCGCTCGACATTTTTGTGCCAGAGACATGTGATGAGGGAATACACCTCCATTTACACTACGTTATAATAATCATAAATGAGTACAAGCATAGTTACCCGAATTTTTACAATGCCCCACAAAACATGCTATAATGAGAGTATGAGAAGACTTACACAGCATAGCAACTGTTTTTGCGATGTGTCATATGTATCAGTTGTATCACATGTTTCAGTTGTTTCCGCCCACTACTTGCTCACTGCCGGGTAGCGATGCTTCTACCTGCCTCCAATACACACTACCGCTGCTTGACTACGTCATAGCAACGTCGCTTGCAGCTATACACCTGCCATAATTTATAGCAAATCGTCCGTTCCGAGAGCCTGGAAAATATGATACCATGATGACATGGGATATTGAATCGCTATCATAGTACAGAAAGCATATCCATTTGGGGCGGATAGGGAGAGAAAGATTCGAGGAGTATAGAACCCATGGATTTAATGAATAAGCTGGCCAGCCTGGCCAGGCGGTATGAAGAACTCAACAACTTAATGGCACAGCCAGAGGTACTTGACGACATTCCACAGTTGCAACGCTATGGACGTGAGCATGCCGAGCTTGAATATGTCGTCAACAAATACCAGGAATTGGTTGAGAACGACAAACGTATCGCCGAAGCCCAGGAATTGTACGATAGCGACGACCCAGAGATGCGCGAACTGGCCTTTGAAGAGATCGAGCGGCTCAAAGCCGTGAAAGAGGAAATTCTGGAAGAGGTCAAAGTCTCACTGTTGCCCAAAGATATCATGGATGATAAAAATGCTATCGTCACCATCCAGGGCGGTGCAGGTGGCGACGAGGCGGCTTTGTTTGCCGGTGAACTCTTCCGCATGTATAGCCGTTACGCGGAGGGAAGACGCTGGAAAATCGAAATTCTGGATATCAACGAGACGGGACAGGGTGGCATGAAGGACGTCACCTTTGTTGTCAAGGGCAAGGGCGCATATAACCGCATGAAATATGAAGGCGGTACCCATCGCGTGCAGCGTGTCCCTGTTACCGAGGCCAATGGACGTATTCATACATCCACTGCCAAGGTTATTGTCTTGCCGGAGGCTGATGACGTTATCCAGATTGACATCAAAGAAAGCGATATCCGCGTGGATGTCTATCGTTCTACCGGACATGGTGGACAAAGTGTGAACACCACGGATTCCGCTGTGCGCATCACGCACCTGCCCACCGGACTGGTCGTGACCTGCCAGGACGAGAAGTCGCAACTCAAGAACAAGCTCAAGGCTCTCGGCGTGCTCAAAATTCGCCTCTGGGACCTGGAGGAGGCCAAACGACAGGAAGAATTGAGCAAGACGCGACGTTCACAGGTGCAAACCGGTGATCGCAGCGAGAAAATTCGTACCTACAATTACCCACAAGACCGTGTCACCGATCATCGCATTGGTTTAACACGACATAATCTACCCGGCGTGCTCAATGGTGAGCTCGACGAATTTATTGATAACTTGATCACAGTCGATCAAGCAGACAAACTACAGCACCTCTTCGAGGAAGAAGTGAAGGTAGGATAATTTGAAAGGTAGGCAAGCACTATGGCACAAATGATCGCGGGAAAACTGACAATACAAGAGGATACCATTCCTGAACTCAATCCGACGTACAGGCTGTTGCTCGGCCCTGGCCCCTGCAACGTTGATCCACGCATTCTACGTATCACCGCGGCACCACAGCTTGGACACATCGACCCCGAATTTTTCGGTATCCTCGAAGAAACTGCGCAGATGTTGCGTTGGATGTTCCAGACCAAGAACGAGATGACGCTCTGTGTTTCTGGCTCAGGCTTTTCCGGAGCGGAAGCCGTGTTGTGTAATTTGCTGGAAGAGGGCGATACCATTATTGCTGGTAGCCTGGGATTTTTCAGTGGGCAGATCGTTGAAATCTCGCAGCGTGCTGGCGCACACGTCGTCAACCTGGCAACGGAATTAGGTTCACCGCTTGAGCCTGAGACCTTGGAGCAAGCCTTCAAAGAGCATCCAAACACAAAAGTATTTGCCACCGCCATCGCGGAAACCTCCACCGGCCTCTTACAGCCTCTGGAAGAGCTTGAGCGCATCACCCATAAATATGGCGCACTCTTCGTCGTAGACGCTGTGTGCGGCCTCGGTGGTGTGCCTATGAATGTCGATGCGATGAAGATCGATGCTTGCTACGCCGGCAGTCAGAAAAGCCTGGGCGCACTTCCCGGCCTGGCTCCTGTCACCCTCAATGAGCGGGCCGTCGAAGTTATTCAGAAGCGCAAGAAGCCTGTGCAGAGCTACTATCTCGACCTGCACCACCTCAACCGCTATTGGAACGGAGATCACACCTACCACCATACCGCTTGCAGTAACATCGTCTATGGTGTGCGTGAGGCCATTCGTATCGCCATGGAAGAGGGTCTGGAGGCTCGCTGGGAACGGCACCAACTACATGGTGACGCGGTCAAAGCTGGCATTGAGGCCATGGGACTCAAGATACTCACCAAGCCGGGCTACGCGCTCTCTGTACTCACCGCCGTCAGCCTACCAGAGGGCGTAGACGAACTTGCTATTCGCAAAGGTCTGTTGGATGAATACAACATCGAGATCGGCGGTGGCTTCGGCGCACTCAAGGGCCGTCTGATACGCATTGGCTTGATGGGGTACAATTCTAATCGTAAGAACGTTGATACCGTATTAGCCGCGCTCGAGCACGTCTTGCCGCGCAGCGGCCTGACACCGCCAGCAGGCGCAGCCCTTGCCGCCTCCGACGCTGTCTACAAAGAACGAGTACGATAGAGTGTTGTGGTCAGCAATCTGTGAGACCGCTGTAGTGACCTCCCAGATTGCTGACCACAACACTCTATCTGCTACTCACCCAATGGCGAGGACAGAATGCCTTTTGAACAACCACAATCGATCCGCACCATTTTTTTTGACGCTGGCTTTACGCTCATTCGCCCAAATCCTTCTGTACCGGAAATCTGCTTACAGGTCTGTCATCGCTTAAACCTGCATATCCACCTTGATGCGGTGAAAGAGCGTATGACCGAAGCCGAGGACTATTACTTTCGCCAGCTGCGCCTCAATCGTTCCACATGGGGCAGTGAACAGGCTATCGCTGATTTTTGGGTTGGCTACTACATGAACCTGTTACGCCCCTTCATTGAAGAACGCGATGAAACCCGCCTCTATCAATTGGCCCAAAACATTAACGAGGAGTTCGATAAACATAGCAGTTGGCAGCTCTATCCCGACGTGCTACCCACGCTGAATGCGCTGCGTACACATGGCTATACGCTGGGTGTGATCTCCGATTGGGGCATTGTGCTTGGCCCAATCCTGCGCAACCTCCATCTCACACCCTACTTCGATTGTCTGCTCGTCTCGGCGGTCGCACGCTATCCGAAACCTTCGCCGTTCCTCTACGAACTGGCATTGCAACGCACGAATAGCATTGCCGATTATACGTTGCATATAGGGGACTCTTATATTCATGATGTACTGGGTGCTCGCGCCGTCGGCATGACGCCAGTCTTGCTGGATAGGGCAGGAAACTTAGCAGAACGCAACGTTGATTGTTTGCTTGTACATTCACTCACTGACTTACTTGACCTATTGGAGGTACCTGCATGAAGAGAACGAGTGCCGCGAGACAGAGATTATTGACGCTCACCTGGCTAAGCATCGCGGTCGGAGCTACCGCGGGTACAATCACCACCCTTGGTAGCTATGTTCGTCGTGAGATTCGCCAGCGCGGCTATCCCTCCTGGGAACAGTGCCGCTGCGACTTCAAAGCGAAAGAGACAATTTTTCAAGTCTGGCACAGTCAACATGAACAGCGAGGCGAAACGATTTTTGCCGAGGAGTGGGGTCTGCAACTGACGAAGCCACCGCAATGGTTGCGCCGCCTGCTCCATTCCAGCTCGCAAGTTATCGCCACGCTCAATCCTCGTGGCACCTATGTTGAACGTGTCATACTAAGCCCGCAAGAGGCACGGCAACTCGCATATCTGCTACGTGGCACGTCCACAGTGGAAAATGAGACACCAGAACATACCCATATCGTCTGGAAGCGCGAAATACTGTACGCCCCACGCCACTTTTTTGATAAATGCATGCGCCGCCTCTACCCCACGTATATTCCTCAAGAACGTGTCTCAACCGCGCAACCCTTACCAGCACTGTGGGACCCCAACAGTAATCTGCCCTTGCCCACCGAGGGCGAACTACTCGATACACCGCTCGGTACCCGTATCGACTGTATCGGCTGGACGCCATCGCAAATCTCTTACTGTACCGTTCGTACAAATGAGGATGAATAAGCTGATCAGCAACGCTGGTATCCCAATGGGATGCCAGCGTTGCTGATCAGCTTATTTACTCTTTACCAGAGGTTATATATCTGTTATACTACCTGCTCATAGGCCTCTCTTTCCCTATTTCGGCTCGTTCGGTTCGTATAGAAGCAGGGTTGATGATGAGTAAGTTCGAAAGGCAATACGTACCAACTATCCTACAGAGCACAATAGGCGAACCATTACGCTCTGAGCAACGCACAGGCGAATTATTACCACGCCTACTGACGCGGGTCGATATGCTTGTGATCTTCATCGCGATAGTTCTCTTTATTCCCAATGCTTCCGTTGTGCAGGCAACGGAGGGCGGAGGAGCCATCACCTATCTCTACTGGATTATTGGGACAGTGACCTTTCTCATTCCTGGTGCGGTTGTTGCCGCGCAACTTAACCGATTCATGCCAGTCGATGGTGCTATCTACGTTTGGACACATCGTGCGCTGGGGCCGCTTTGGGGGTTTTTCGCGGGTTTCTGTGCCTGGTTTCCTGGCGTGCTCGTGCTGCTTGCCGCGACCGATGGGATAATTCTGCTGCTCCAAGGCATTGGTACGCAAATCGCCGGCCCAAACGCTAACTGGCTGGCACAACCATGGCAACAAGGCATCATTGTCCTCTGTCTCCTGTTAGTGGGAGGATGGCTAGCAACACTATCATTGCGCCCAATCATGAGAATCGCAACAGGAGTTATTGCCATCTATGGAGTGGCTATCTGCCTCGTCGGTTTGGCCGGCATTGTCTGGCTATTGAACGGCCACCCATCGCAAGTACCGCTAACGATCAGCAAAGTCCAACTGGGCAACCCCAATTTCGTCCTCTACGGGGTTATCATCCTGGCCTTACTCGGTATCGAAGTACCATTTAACATGGCGGCTGAAACCAAACAAGCAACCACGACTTCGCTCTTTTTACGCTGGGGACCTTTAGTTGTACTGATTGCCTACCTGCTTGGTACCTTCGGCGTGATGACGGTAGTACCACCAGGATCGGCCAGTTTGAATTACTCAGCCATCACCGCCGTGGGCATGGTCTTTGGCGCACCAACCGCTATCCTCGTAGGAATCATCTTCGTCCTGTTCTTCGTTATGGTGACAGTGCTCTATAACGCCACCTTCGCACGCATTTTGTTTGTCTCAGCCCTTGACCAACGCTTGCCGCGCAGTCTGGCGAAAGTGAACCGCCATAGCACGCCATACATTGCTATCAATGTGCAAACCACGCTTGTTATCGTGATTGCCATTTTTATCTACTTTGTCGGGCCGTTTCTCTACTTCGGCCAGTTTAATTTTACCAACCAGGTCTATGACATCACGCAAGCCTCCACAACAGTCATCTGGTGTGTCTCCATGATTATCCTTTTCCTCGATCTTCCTGTACTCCTGGTGCGCTTTCGCTCATTGTTGGCAAAGGAAAAAGAGCAACTACTTGCTCCTCCCTGGCTGCTCTATCTCTGTTCATTCGTGGGTGGTATCGCCAGCCTCTTTGGTATCTGGACAACCTTGACTCTTTCATGGGATAGCACGCTTATCTCCAATCACGATTGGAGCGTTTATGTGGGCTATTCAGTGCTGATTTGCCTGGTGATTGGGCTAATCGGCTCGGCCTACCCCCGTCTGCTCACGAGTCTGGGGGAACAGACCTCTGCCGCTCGTGAAAATGCACGTCTATTCAGTGAATTAAGTACAGCCTATAGCAAGCTCAGCGAACTCGATCAATTGAAAGATGACTTTCTGAATACAGCCAGTCACGAACTTCGTACTCCCCTCACCATTGTGCAGGGCTACCTGGAACTGCTCGGCGAAATGGAGGATATCGACCCGGCCACCCGACAAGCATTCATCAATAAAGCACGACGTGCCTGTGACGAACTGGTACTGTTACAGGCCAATATCATGGATGCCAGTCGTATCCAATTGGATACCGCCGCGCTGCAATGTTCCACCATTTCACTCAAGAAAATCTGTAGCGCAGTCATCGATCTTTTTGAGCCTCTCCTTCTCAAAGAACAACGCTCCGTTAAAATTGATATTCCTCCGTCGCTTGTCGTTTGGGCCGATGAAACGCGCCTGAAACAAATCCTGCGCAACCTCTTCGCCAACGCCCTGCGCTACTCACCCCCTCAAACGCCAATCAGCGTCATTAGCGAGCAGGATGAAGAGCAGCAAATGATCAAAGTCAGCATAATAGATCAGGGATACGGTGTACCACCCGCTAAACAAGCGATCATCTTTGAACGCTTTGTACGCCTTGAACGCGACATGCATGGCACCACAAGAGGCAGTGGACTGGGTTTAGCGATCACCCGCCAACTGGTTGAGGCCATGCATGGCACCATCAACGTAGAAAGTAGCGGCATAGAAGGCAAAGGCTCAACATTTTCCTTCACCCTGCCCACTATGGGCGACATTATACAGTAAGGGGTGCATGCAGTAAGTGAAAGGGGCAGTATATTATTGCCAAGACATGATGTGTAGTGTACCAGGGCGACCCAAGGGTCGCCATATAGGCATTCACTGAAGTGCTACAGCGCAGTTTCCAGGGCGAGGGCCAGGGGTGCACCCCCCCTTACACACGGGCCCCTTAATGCGTGGGATGGGCCCCGGAGAAGGGACGGGGGTGG
>JBPCJY010000099.1:0-6991 GCA_051004815.1 Ktedonobacteraceae bacterium | reverse complement strand
TGCTGATGTGGTTTTTCCACCAATCGACAAGGGGGAACGGGGGAGGCAAGGGGTACACCCCTTTGCTGGGGTTTTGGGGTTCCCCCCCCTTCTTCCCTTCCTCTCGCCGCCGAAGGCGGCCTCTCACATGAAGGGTGGCAGACTAATAGCAGTCTTTTATAGATGAAAAAAGCATAGCATAGAAGAGCTTTTTTGTTAAGCAGTTTGGTAAGAATGGGTATGATGCCCAATTTGGCCTTGTTAGATACTAATTGATGTGATACTATACTATAGAGTGTTCAAACCAGAGCCAGAATGCTGATGACAGGAGGTGGCGTCTTTTCCTGTGCCTGTTTGCACAGGTGGTACGCTAATTGTAAGTGACAAAACGAATACTTGTTGTTGATGACAAAAATGAGCTACTTCATCTGATGCGCAGAGTCTTGGAGGACGAAGAGTACCAGGTCTCTATCTTGCAGGATGGGCGAGATGCGTTTAACCGTGTCAAAAACCAGTTGCCCGATCTACTCATTCTTGACTTGAAATTGGGCGATATTTCTGGGCAAGATATCTTGAAGCAGTTGAAGGATGACCATGTCACCAACGATATTCCTGTCATCGTGTATACTGCTGCCGTACTTGAGGCCGAAGAGGTGACGCACCTGGTTTCAAGCAACCCAAGGCACTATCAACGCGTACATGTGGTACAAAAACCTTTTGAATTGGAGAACCTCCTGGCCCTGGTGCAGCAGGTCTTACATGAACCGGTGAGCTAGTGGGCAAACGGTATTGCGGTGGTTTACCGGAAAACGCTCCGGTTATTTTTATGTGATAGTTGATGAATATGGCATTTGTCAGAAAGGATGGGCAAATTATGAAATTCTTTTGGGGACTTCTCGCTGGCTTCATTTTGGGGGTCGCGGCTGGGCTAATTTTCGCACCTCAATCCGGCGAGGCGACACTGGCGCAGCTCGGTGAGCAGGGTATCATGCTCCGCGACCGCTCCGGTAGTCTTACCGGCGATCTGCGCAGTCGTGCGGACAGCTTGACCAGCGAGGTTCGTTCGCGCGCGAACGATGCTTTGGGGCAGGGACGCGAAATTTACTCCCGCACCAAGGACGATCTATCCAGCCGCTATTCGCGAGCTAAGAGCGGCGACCTGTAATAACGGTACGTTATGCGCTCGCATGCGCACACAAAAACAGAGCATCATCACAACGATGGTGCTCTGTTTTTATATACCTTATTTATCATGTTGTTTGATGAGCTTTTCTACCATGTTGCCGATCTCGTGCCAGACCGTATGCTGATAATCCAACATACGTGATTGATTTATATCAAACTCGCGGTTGGAAGAATCCCTTTGCGCATTCTCGGCAAACTGCTTGGAAAGCCTCAGCGTTTTGTCGCCCCGGTTATGCAAATAGGTAGCCAGTTCATGTAGATCCGTGATGAGTGCCATAAATTTATCATCTTCGTTGTGGTTATCGGTTGCCATTATCTCATTCCTTTGTGTCAGAAGTGCTTGGCGGCACAATCTGCAATGCGTCCGCGAAGCGATTAAAGAAATTGAAGAGACCAATCACCGTTGCAAGCTCAACGATCTCTCCATCATCGAAGTGCGCCTGTAGCTCGTCCCACAGCGTTTCATCGACATCGCGTGCGCCCGTAGTCATTATCTCCGCGAAATGCAACGCCACCAACTCCTGTTCTGTGAAGAGCTGACGGTGGGTATCAATGTGATACAGGGCATCCAGTAACGCCTCGCTCACCCCTAACTGCCTTGCCAAGGCAGTATGCGCGGCCATTCAGTAAAAACAGTGGTTGACCTGCGAGACGCGTACTGCCACCAATTCTTTCAGCCGGGGATCGACCGTACCTGTTCGCATTGCCGTCTCTAAAAGCTGCATGCTTTGCTGCGCCAGTTCCGGTCGCTGGGCCATGACCCGGAAGAGCATCGCCATGGTCTCAGCACCCTGCCCTTCCTGGAAAGCCAATGCGATATTCTCAACGGGTGGAATGCGTGCCATACTCATGCCTCCTCTGCCGCGACTGGATTCTACAGTCCTATTGTTTTCTTCATGTCACATTCTAAAGGACAGGCAGGAAACACGCAAGGGTTTCTGCGGTATACTATTGCTGACAACATGTTTTCCGCACTATGATATGAAACGAGATCAATGGTATGACCCAGACAACATCACCCAACAAACCGCGTACCACCAACCATAAAATATTCGCTCGGATGTACGAAGTGCTCTCGCGTGGCGTTTCCGAGAGCAGTTTCATGGAGCCACTGCGAGCAGAAACCGCGGGACAGGCAACTGGCCTTGTCCTGGAGATTGGCGCGGGCAACGGCCTGAATTTCTCTTTCTATGATCCTCAGAAAGTTGAACGGGTAGAGGCGATTGAACCGGATACCGCCATGCTGCGCTATGCACAGCAGCGTATCGAGCAGGCTCGCGTACCCATCAATCTCACACAAGCAGCAGTAGAAGCGTTACCATTTCCCGCTGCCACCTTTGATAGCGTCGTAGCAACATTGGTATTTTGCTCCGTCACTGATCCCGCCAAAGGACTACACGAGATCATGCGCGTGCTCAAGCCCGGTGGTATCCTTTTTATGGCAGAGCATGTACGTTCTCACAAGGCTATAGCCGCAATAATGCAGGACATTGCTACACCTCTTGCCCGACTCGTCTCTGGCAACTGCCACTGGAACCGCGCTACTGCCCACGCTGTCACCACGGCAGGTTTTCAGGTCACATACAAACGCGACCTGAGCGGAATGCTGTTGCCGATGGTGCTGTTGCAAGCTATCCCAGGCAAACAGTAAAATTGGTACTCGACCACGCCGCCCAATTCTGCTATAATGTGAACATAGGATATAGAACACTAGTTTCATTCTGGTAGGAGTGCAGAGCATGAGTGACCGACTCGTCTCACCAAAGATGAGCGAAGAAGAGCAGGCCATTGAGGGTAGTTTGCGCCCCCGTCGCCTGGCGGAATATATTGGGCAAGAGAAAATTAAAGCGAACCTGAGCATTTTGTTGGAGGCGGCACGTCGCCGCAAAGAGTCGGTCGATCATGTCCTGTTATATGGGCCACCGGGACTGGGCAAAACAACGCTCTGTAACATCATCTCCGTCGAGATGGGTGTCACTATGAAGACCACCTCCGGCCCAGCGATTGAACATGCCGGCGACCTTGCCTCTATTCTGACCGCTCTCCAACCAGGGGAAGTGCTCTTTATTGATGAAATACACCGCCTCTCGCGGGTCGTAGAAGAACGACTCTATTCCGCGATGGAAGATTTCGCGCTCGATGTCATGATCGGCAAGGGGCCAAGTGCGCGGGCATTGCGTCTCTCGCTGCCTCACTTCACTGTGGTGGGTGCGACCACGCGTGTGGGTTCGCTGACGGCTCCCCTGCGCGATAGATTCGGGGCCATCTACCGCATGGAATACTATGATCCTTCCGCCTTGAAAGAGATTTTGATTCGCTCGGCGCGTATCCTCAAAGCTCCCGCCGATATTGCCGGGGTCGAGGAGATAGCCGGTCGCGCTCGTGGCACGCCTCGTATTGTCAACCGTCTCCTCAAGCGCGTACGTGACTATGCGCAGGTGAAAGCCGACGGTATCATCACCAGAGACGTGGCACAAGCGGCACTGGATGCCCTTGAAGTCGATCAGATTGGACTTGACCAGACCGACCGCAATCTGCTGCTGACCATCATTCAAAAATTTGGCGGTGGCCCCGTGGGACTGGATACCTTGGCGGCCAGTACCAGCGAAGACACGGAGACAATTGAAGATGTCTACGAGCCGTACCTGCTCCAACTGGGCTTCATTGCACGCACACCGCGTGGACGCATCGCTATGCAAGCCGCCTATCAACACCTGGGACTGACACCGCCGAATGGAGGAAATGGAATAGGCCTGTGGACAGCACCTTAAAGATCAGTGATTTTGACTACGATTTGCCGCCAGAATTGATCGCCCAAACACCCATTGAACCGCGTGATGCCTCGCGCCTATTGGTCGTCAATCGTGCCACTGGGACGCTCTCACATCGGCATTTCCGCGACATTGGCGACTATCTCCGTCCCGGCGATCTGCTGATTGCCAATCAGAGCCGGGTCATTCCGGCACGCTTGCTAGGCCACCGTGTTGGCACAGGCGGGGCAGTCGAGGTGCTGCTACTGGCGGAACGCCCCGATCTGGGCCTGCACTGCTGGGAAACATTAGTACGTCCAGGACGCCGCCTCCACTCAGGCGACCGCCTTGTTTTTGGCGATGCAGGCGAAGAGACAACCTCTTCACCAATACTGCAAGCCGAAATTCGTCAGCGCACCGAGGCCGATGGGCGCATCGTCTGTTTCTCTATTCCCGTAGCTTCGCCAGATGTCACCGTGCAGACACTTATCGAACGGCTGGGACGGATGCCTTTGCCGCCCTATATTCACGAGACGTTGACCGATCCGGAACGCTACCAGACCGTCTATGCGCGAATCAGTGGCTCTGCCGCTGCTCCAACCGCCGGTCTGCACTTTACGCCACGCCTTTTAGAGCAATTGCGTGCGCAAGGCGTGTGCGTTGGTTTCGTGACCCTGCATGTCGGCCTGGATACATTCAGGCCAGTTGAGAGCGAAATGGTCAGCGAGCATAAGATGCACAGCGAAGAGATCGAGCTGGACGCTCCTACTGCCGAGCTGATTCGCGAGACGCGCAAGGCTGGTGGGCGCGTTTTCGCCGTCGGTACCACCTCGGTACGCGTCTTGGAAGGCGTTGCCAGTATGTACGATGGGCAAGTTGAGCCATACCGGGGCCATACGCGCCTCTTTATCACCCCTGGCTATCGCTTTCAGGTAGTGGATGCCATGATTACGAACTTCCACCTCCCGCGCTCAACCCTGCTTCTGCTCGTCAGTGCCTTTGCTGGGAAAGCCTGCATCGAACAAGCTTATCAAGAGGCTATTCGCAAACGCTATCGTTTCTTTAGCTTTGGCGATGCAATGTTGATGCTTTAATGCTTTGATGGCTTGACGCCGAGCATCACTCGCCCATTAAAGCGTCAGCTTCTATCTCAATGAGCATCTTATGATCAATCAGGCGGCTTACTTCGACCATTGTGGTAGCAGGACGAATGTTGTGGAAGAATTCACCGTGCGCCTTGCCAATCTTCTCCCAGTGGCGAATATCGGTCACATAGATACGTGTACGCACGACATCATTCATGTTAGCTCCCAATCGTCGCAGGGCCGACTCGATATTTTGTAAAACCTGTATCGTCTGAGCATAGGGATCGCCTGGGCCAACGAGCTTCCCTTCGCCATCGGTGGCTGTCGTGCCAGCAACGAATATGGCTTTGCCAACGCGCACCGCTCGCGAATAGCCCACGGTTGACTCCCATGCTGTTCCAGTAGAAATATTCTGCCTCTGCATCAGTATGCTCCTTCTTACTTATACCAACACTCTCTAACTAACGCTTCTCTACAGGAGAAGTCTCCCTGTATTGTATCGCACTTTCAGATAGACAGACATTTCTTTTCTCTTTTGTGTCGTGTTTGTGATATTCCTCATGAGTTTTGAGATATGTCTGTGAGCTTCACGAACTATGCTAGCATCAACACGCGAAACGCATGCAAGAACAGCGCAAATAGAGGCCAACCTCAAGGAAAGGATCATCTTAATGGCTAATCAATTTTACGAAACACCGTCAGCTCCATCTGGGCCACCACTACCAACAAGTACAGACATAGATCCAAACAGTCCGTCCAATGGGCAGAATAACGTTATTGAACGCGTCGTCTATGTCCATGAACCGGCAACTGGCTGGACCATCGCAGGCATTACTGGAGCCGTCTTGCTCCTTATACTGATATTGGGCATTGTAGCATCTCTTCTAATAAGTGCCGCCCATCCCGCGACCACTGGCAGTACTACCAACGGTAATGCGACCACATCTGGTATGAATATGGGTAGTACGAGTACGAACCAGAATGGCGCGACTGTTCCGCAAATCGCAGTCCCTGCACATCAAACGTATAATGCGCTGCCACCTGTTGCAGCACAGGGTAATACAGTCAATCTTACCTTGACCGTCAAAGAACTCCTTATCTCTATTGCCCCTGATGTTGCCTATCATGCATGGACCTTCAATGGAACCGTCCCTGGTCCTATTCTTCGCGTGCGCCAGGGGCAGACCGTTCACTTCACCTTAATCAATGATGGTGCTATGCCGCACTCGATTGATTTACACGCGGCACAAACGCCCTGGAATGTGAACTATCAAGACATTCCCGCTGGCAAGAGCTTCTCGTTCAACTGGCGGGCAGACTATCCCGGCGTCTTCATGTATCACTGTGGATCTCCTGTTACCATCTATCACATAGCCAACGGCATGTACGGCCAGATCATCGTTGACCCGGCCAATGGATGGGCACCAGCAAAAGAGTACTCTCTCGTGCAGAGCGAATTCTATACGACACAGCAGCCCGATGGTACGTATTCTATCGACCCGACGAAACTAGATGCTGTGAACCCCGACTATGTCGTCTTCAACGGCTATGTTAACCAGTATAAAGCAGCACCTTTGGTAGCCAAAGCTGGAGAACGTATTCGCCTGTTTATCGTCAACGCCGGGCCTTCCGAGTTCTCAGCCTTCCATGTCATCGGTGCCATTTTCAGCGATGTCTATATTGATGGCAATCCTGCCAATCATACGATAGGAGACCAGACCGTTACGGTTCCTCCTGGTGGCGGTGTTGTGGTGGAACTGACCATTCCAACCCCAGGTCTTTATCCCTTCGTGACACATTCCTTCTCCGCAGTAGGGAAAGGCGCGTTAGGTGTCATCAAAGTGATCCCGTAACAACTAGCCCAATCCATTTCACGGAAGTCTTGGGGGTGGCGTGAGTAGGGACAAGGGGAGGATGAGGCGGCGGAGGTGGGGGCCTGGTGCTTGTCCTTGGTGGAGTGCAGAAAACCTCCACCAGGACAGGCACCAGGCC
>JBPCJY010000098.1:0-12096 GCA_051004815.1 Ktedonobacteraceae bacterium | reverse complement strand
TTGAGGTGTCTTTTTGGGTTAGTGTTTTGACAACACCCAGGTTCTGGGACTTGTTGTCGGTGGTTCGGTGTTCGCTGCCAGGGTGACCGCAGGGGCCGCCCCTACTATACACGTATATCGTGCATAGCAGGTATCGTCGTATAGTAGGGGCAACCCTGGCGGTCGCCCTGGTAATATTCACCGACCCTGTGACAAAAACAGGTTCAAGTTTGCCAGTTCACGATTTCATGAGTCAATGGTAGGCTCTACAGGCTTGATTGTCAAGTGGGGTGGCTTGCAATCTTTGCAAGGAATAATCAGCAGAGATTATGCTGTTGTTATGCGCAAGGATGATTCATAAAACTCATATAAGGGAAAATAGATGAGCAGAGAGAAAGAGACACGTACTACGCCGGGCGCAATCGCGCTGGTGGGGTCGGGCGAATATCTAGATGCAATGAACACTACCGATGCCTACTTGATAGAGACGCTTGGAGGAGCAAGTAAGGCACGTGTTGCTTTGCTGCCAACCGCCAGTGGTCTGGAAGTAGGGGGAGCAACCTACTGGAACAACCTGGGCTTGACCCATTTTCATGCTCTGGGCGTAAAGGATGTGCGCGACACGCGTATCATCGATCGTGCCAGTGCCGCCGATCCGGCACAGCTAGAGCTATTGCGGAACGCCAATTTCTTTTACTTTTCCGGTGGCAATCCCCAGCATATTATTGAGACATTACGCGACTCAGCCGCCTGGGAGCTCATTCAAGCGGCCTATGAGCGTGGCGCGGTACTGGCGGGTTGCAGTGCCGGGGCGATGGCTCTCAGTGGACATACCATTTCTATACGTACAGTGATGGCTGGTGAGAAGCCTACATGGGTGGATTCGTTGGGTATTGTGCCGCATATTGTCGTGTTTCCCCACTTTGATCGTATGGCAAACTTCCTTGACCAGAAACTTTTCCAGGAGCTACTCTCTTCACTTCCCAAAGATCATATCGTATTGGGCATCGATGAAGATACGGCACTTGTACGTATCGGTTTTGCCAGTGGCGATGCTCCGGCCTCCCAGTGGCAGGTGATGGGGCGCCAGAGCGTCAAGGTCTTTGAACGGGGTCAGACTCAGCGCACATTGAGTATTGGTGAAAAGATCATGCTTCGTGACAATATTGTCTAGAGGCTAGCCATTCAGGTAGGCTTGCGCTAGTCGAATGGGTGATGTATGGTCTCGCTTTTGAGCATATAGTATGTACAGGTGTTGGACTCTACTACACGATCTCATGAAGGAAAACAAACATACTATGGAACAAACAAAAAGCGACAATGATATGCAGGTATTGCGTCTGCTCTCGAATCAGATGGCGAATGCGGTAGAACGCGTGAGTTCTGCCCTTGTGCTGGTGAATGGGCGGCAACGGCAACCCGCCAGTGGGGTCGTCTATGCTACCGACCTGGTGATAACGGCGGATCATGTGCTTGAGCGCGAAGAAGATTTGACTATTCAGAGCCATGATGGGCGCACGGTGCCGGTCCAATTTGTTGGGCGCGATCCCTCTACCGACCTGGCCGTTCTCCGCGCCACTAACCTGGGCATCGAGGCCGCGACGAGCGCGACGGATGCGGCTCGTGTTGGACAACTGGTGATGGCGGTTGGGCGTAATGCCAGCGAGGGGCCAATGGCGAGTGCTGGTATCGTCAGTGCTGTTGGTGGCCCTTTACGGACTGGACGCGGCGCGACGCTTGAACGCTACATTCGCACGGATGCGACTCCCTATCCCGGTTTTTCCGGTGGGCCTCTCATCGATGCACAGGGGGATGTATTGGGCATTACCACTACTGGATTGGTGAATGGGGTGGCTCTCGCGGTACCCGCCTCTATCGCCTGGAGTATAGCGGATACCCTGGCGCAGCAAGGCTATATCAAGCGCGGCTACCTGGGTATCAGTAGCCAGTTAGTGCATCTTCCTGACGTGCAGCGCGGTGGTCGTACGCAAGATCACGGTCTACTCATCGTCAAGGTAGACGATGATAGTCCCGCGCAAAAAGGGGGCTTGCTGCTGGGTGATATCCTGGTGGGACTCGATGGGAAGACCATCAATGATACCGAGGATTTACAGGCCGTGCTGGTACACAATCGCGTGGGCAAGACTATTCCGCTCGAAGTTATTCGTGGCAATACACTACAAACATTACAGATCACCGTAGGGCAGCGTAAATAAGGCAAGCAGGCTAGTAGGTAGAATATGACACAAGAAACAATCGAAACCCCTTCAAATTCGTCACCGCTAAAATCGTCATCGTTGCCCGATGTGTTCTCGCACGCACTTATGCAGATGGTGGATAACGTGCAGCCCAGCATTGTGCAGGTTCTCAATGAGGGGCGCGGTGCTGGCACAGGTATCATCTGGGATGCCGAAGGCTATATTATCACCAATCACCATGTAGTCCCCGAAGGCTCAACGGCGATCAAGGTGCATTTAACGGACGGTCAAATTCTGGACGCGAAGGTGGTAGACCGCAACGCAAAGCTTGATTTGGCCATGCTGTCTATCGCAGCGAAACATCTGCGAGCCGTGACGGTGGGCGACTCTGCGCGGTTACGGGTGGGAGAATGGGTGTTCGCGGTGGGCAATCCCTGGGGGCAGCGCGGTGTTGTCACAGCTGGCATTGTTAGCAGCGTCAACAACGCTGGTACGACCAAAGTGAGTGCGAACAAAAACGAGGTAGATTTGCGCTACATCAAGTCAGATGTCGTGCTGGCTCCTGGCAATTCTGGTGGGCCATTACTGAATGCCGATGGCAACGTTGTTGGCGTGAATGCTATGGTCTTTGGCGGTGATCTGGCCGTTTCTATTCCCAGTAATATCGTTAGTGCCTGGATAGCTGACTTGCCCAGGCGTCGCATCACTCTGGGCATAGAGGTGCAACCTGTCGATTTGCTTGATCTGCCGCAAGTTATCCAGGCGCAGGTGGGTGGCAGTGCTAAACGCAAAACTGCTGTGCTGGTGATCGCATTGGGCGAGGATAAAGCTGGTAGCACTGTAGGGGATGGGGATGCAGGGCTGTTCGTTGGCGATGTGCTGCTCGAAGCGGCAGGCAAACCGGTAGTGGACGAGGCCGCGTTGCTGAACATTCTCGTGCGAAAAGAGCCACAGGAGAAGATAACATTGCGCCTGGTGCGTGGTGGAGTTGTGTTAAGCATCGATGTAAAAGTCGGCGCGTTGGAGCAATCAGCATGATTCGAGTGTTCGTCATTGCTCCCACGCCGATGATGCAGGCGGGATTGCGCACGATGCTCACTAGCACAGAGGTGCAGGTCGTGGGCGCATCCTCAAGCGCGGATGCGGCCAGCACTGAACTTGCGGACATTGATGTGTTCGTCGTGGACGAAACATTGCTGGAAGACGTGGGACGTACGCTGACGAACATTGGCCTGATTGCACTTGTCGTACTCACAAACAATATTGAACGGTCACTGGCTCTGCTGCGTTCGCTCTCGCTGCGTAGTTGGAGTGTTGTATCATTGGATGCTACTGCCGCCCAATTACAAGCGGCAGTGGTGGCCGTGGCTCAGGGCTTTGTGGTGCTTCCATCCGCTTACTCGGTCCAACTTTACGAACAACGCCCCGCCGCTAACGCGGTTATGCTCGGTGTAGTGGATGAGTCGCTCACCGCTCGCGAGCGCGAGGTATTAGAACTGGTTAGTCAAGGTCTATCGAATAAGCTCATTGCACGCCGCTTGCAGATCAGTGAGCATACCGTCAAGTTTCATATTTCGTCGATCTCGACCAAGCTAGGGGCTGCCAGTCGCACGGATGCGGTCAGTCGCGGAGTACGGCTGGGGCTTATTACGCTGTAAGAATTGAGCCATCTCCCTTTGCGCACTACGGATATGACATTTGTCATCGCATCTTTATGATGGTCTTCACTAGGCATAACGCCCGTTCCCGACTACACTGATAACTGTAGATGATGACAGAGCGGTGAAGTGAGAACGCCTCAGTCCTCACGAGAAAGAGCAATCATCACAAAAATGGCTGGGAAGCTTAATGCAACCCTGAGATGCGTTTACGCAAAGGAGAAATAGCATGTCAACGAAAATGTTCCGCATCCTGATCGCAATTACTGGTTTTATTGGCGTCGTAGCTCTGAGTGCTTCATTCGCAATCAACCCCGCACCGCCCGCTAGTTTGACCATTCCCCAGGTTGTCATGTGGGGGAAAGAGCATGAAGTTCTTATTCAAGCGGGAGCATGGCTCCAGGCATTTGGCTCGCTCCTCGAAGTCATTTTCATTCTGGCGATCCTGCATATCACCGGGGCGATGAAGCGTTTCATCGGTTTGATCGCCGCCGCCTCAGCCGTACTCATCATGGGTGTCAGTTTGGTGGAAGTTTCCTTCTACCTCAATGCCATCGCGGGCGGGGTCAGTGGTGATCTGGCGACCCTTGCAGTTAGCCTCAACCTCATCAAATCTATTCAGCACGCGTATGTCATTGCCCCGGCTCCTACTCTTCTGCTGACACTGGGAGGTGTTATTATCACTTCGCGTCTCTTCCCGCGCTTCCTCGGCTACCTGGGACTCGCCTTCGGGGTCGTGCTGGGAATATTGGGCCTCATCGGCACCTTCATTCCCCTCCAACAAATCATCGACGACGTACTCACAGCACAAGAAGTCTGGTTAGCGATCCTCGCCATCGTGCTCATCTTCACTGTCCGCAAAGCACTTAACGGCCCCGCAACAGGCGAGCAAATGCCCACCGTCGCCGCCAATCAGTAGCCTGATCTGTCATGTGGCAATGTTTGAAAAGAAAAGAACCAAATAAATGGTTCTTTTTTTGTTCTTTAATACTACCAGTAACCTACGAACTAGCAAGTTACGCGTACTCCCATCCCATGTTCTGCAACATGCGTTGCAATGCTTGCGAGGCGTGACGAAACAGTTCCTGTCCGCTGAAACCGGAGAATTGCCGGGCAGTGGTGAGGTGCGGCTCTAGCGAGAAATAGCCATCGTAGCCATCGGCGTACAGGCGTTGTAGCAGGGCGGCCCACTGCGTAGCTCCTTCACCTGCTGCTACCACGGTGCCATCGAGCAGCGCGTCCTTAACGTGGACGTAGCGCAGCCAGGGGCGCAAAGCTCCATAGGCAGTGGGATAGGGTGTTTGCTGGCACTGGATGAAGTTCGCGGGATCGAGTATAGCCAGGAAATGCTCGTTGTTGGTATTTTGCAACAGGTCTACACAGCGAGCAATCGTGTCTCCATAGATGTCTTTTTCGTTTTCGTGCAGCAGTATGATTTTCTCGTCACGCGCTCGCTCTGTCATTATGTGCAATCGTTGCAATACCTCATCGCGCCATGCAGGCGGATTGTGCGCTTCCGTTGGCGTTGTGTCGGGTGGATAGAAAGAGAAGAGGCGAATATAGGGCGTTTGAAAGATGTGTGCCAGCAGCATTGCACGCTCGAAGCGTTGCAGATGCGCGGCAAATGAACTGGTGATAGATACTTTGCCGATGGGTGAAGCAATTGCGGAGACGCCAATGCCGTGCTCGTAGAGCGTGTGCTTGACGCGGGTCACTTGCTCATCGGAGAGGTCGAGGACATTGATGCCCCAGACGCTGCGCAGTTCGATATAATGAATGGACTCACTGTGGAGCACGGCAACCTGCTCATCCAGGTCGGGAGAAATCTCATCGGCAAAAGCGGAGAGGCGAATCATGACAATATAACCTCCTGCTGTGTCCGCGCCGCCTCATACATGCCCAGGATGATCTCGACGGGTCGGCGTGCGGCATAGCCATCGACGAGGGGCGTGCCGTCCTCGCGAATGGCCCGTATCATATCGGCAATTTGTAGCGTGTGGCTCGTGCTGGAAAGCGCGGCGGGATTGCTGGCTGCTGTCGCTCCCTGCTTTTCTTGAGGGTTGGTGGTGGCGGCGATGCCATAGGCACCCACCTCTTCTTGATCGTCACGAGCGAGGTGTAGATAGGAAAGGGCATCGTTCTCAATGACGGCGGAACCTTTATCGCCGAACAGTTCGATGCGGGTAGCGATGCCGGGATAGGCTCCGGTGGTCGCGGCAATAGTGCCAAGTGCGCCATTGGCGAAGCGCAAGACGGCTACAGCCACGTCCTCCGTCTCCATGCGATGGGCCAGCCTATCGGTATAGGCGTAAAGGCTGTGTACCGGCCCCATCAACCACTGTAAAAGGTCGATAGAGTGGATGGATTGGTTCATCAGCACGCCGCCGCCATCCAATGCCCAGGTACCGCGCCATGCTCCGCTATCATAATATGTCTGTGAACGCCACCATGGCACCAGCACATTGCCCAGCACCAGCCGACCGAAGGCTGATTCTTGTAGCAGCGTATACACCTGTTGCGCCGCGGGATCGAAACGATGCTGGCTGATGACCGTTAGCTCCACCCCCATCTCTTGCTGTACGCGCAGCATCTCATCAATAGCGGCCAGAGTGATCTCCATTGGCTTCTCGATAATGACGTGCCGTCCTGAGCGCATGGCCTGGCAAGCGTGTTCTCGATGCAGACCACTGGGAGTGCAGATATTCACAACATCCAGGGTTTCATCCTCTAACATCGCTTGTATGCTGGTATAGGCTCTGGCACCATACTTGTATGCAAGCCCTTGTGCGCATTCAGGTATGATGTCGGCTACAGCGACAAGTTGTGCATCTGGCAAGCTGGCAATAGCTTCCGCATGGGTGGAAGCGATAACGCCACAGCCCACGATTCCGAAGCGTAATTTTTCTGGCATAGCTGCGCTCCATCTTTTATCTTCTCGGCCTTGTATGTCACCATATCACACATGCTTACGGGGTAACAAGAGCCAGGGGGTTTATAATGAACTCCTTTTTGTGGAATGAGTTTTCTTCCTTAAAAGCCCATGCTATACTATGGTTGTGTATTTACGACTACGGGCAAGGAATATACAACACTGTTTTTGCGAGGAAGGTGTATATGGAAACAGCCGAACAGAAACCCATGGATAAAGTTATCATCCGCTTTCTCAGTGGGCCATTGGCAGAAAAAACTATCTCTATTCAGAAAACTGAGACCATGATTGGTCGTGATAAACAGAACGACATTGTCGTGCGCGACCCAAGAGTTTCCCGGCATCACGCGTGCATTCGCTGGCAGAACGGCGTATGGACGATTGAAAACCTCTCGTCAAATAAGTATATTGATATCAATCAGCAGCACATACAACAGGGCGTACTTGAGCACAACAGCGAGGTGAGCCTGGGAGAAAACACCAGCTTTGTCTTTCTCATTGAGCAACCGACAGTGCAATCACAGCAATTACCAGAGTCACCTCAGTCATCATTTGCCACGGAGCCGGAGATACCACCGCTCAATATTGTCCAGATGGCAACAGTGCCTGCAATATCGGTAGAAGAGTTAGCCATCAACGACCAATTGGATGCTGCTCGCTCCGGTACCATGATCGCTCCTATGCAGACTATGGGTATGTCCTCACTGACCGTGAGCAGCAATATTCATAGTGATCGGCAGACATACATGCTGAACAAGCAGGTACACAATATCGGACGTGATCCAAAGAACGATATTGTCATCAATGAATCTACTGTCTCTGCCTGGCATGTGCAAATTGTACGCGATGGAGATAAACTCTCTCTTGTGCATCCACATCCGAAACGAGGGGAAACGCTCAACGGGTTATGGTACCAGGGGCAACATATTCGCGGGGATCAAGCATTCCGCAAGCAGTTGATGAATGGCGACATTTTCCGCATTGGCGACGAACATGGAACGCTCATCACACTTACCTATACTGATGGTATAGGTATGGTAGCAGAAGCACTGCCAGAAATGCAGCCTATCCCGCTCGACAATGAAAGGCTTACGATAGGACGCACAGCTGATAATACGGTGGTACTCAACCATCCACAGGTCTCGGCGCACCATGCCGTGTTGGAAAAAGTCGAAGGTGGCTACCAGGTCATCGATACCAATAGCACGAACTATGTCTATGTCAATGGGCAGCGTGCCACCGCTCAATTGCTGCGCACCGGTGATGAGATGCGCATTGGCCCCTATCGGCTCACGTACACTGGTACCGAACTGCGTCAATACGACGAGAGCAATCATATCCGTATCGATGCACAGAAACTCAAAAAAGTGGGCAATAACAATGTTATCCTGCTCAATGATATTTCGCTAGTCATTCCGCCACGCAAGTTCGTCGCCCTTGTCGGCGGCTCGGGCGCGGGAAAATCAACGCTCATGGATGCCCTCAACGGGCTTCGCCCGGCGCAAGAGGGAAAGGTATTGTATAACGGCGTGGACTATTACCATAACCTTGCCGCCTTCAATACCCAGCTTGGCTATGTGCCACAGGATGATATCGTCCACCGCGACCTCACCGTTGATCGGGCGCTCTATTATGCTGCCCGCCTGCGCCTGCCGAGGGATTTTACGAAAGAGCAGATCAAATGGCGCATTGATGAGGTACTTGAAGATGTGGAGATGATGGAGCGGCGCGGTCTGCTGGTCAGCAAACTCTCTGGGGGGCAGCGAAAACGAGTCTCCATCGCGCTCGAATTGCTGGCGAATCCGAGTATCTTCTTCCTGGATGAGCCGACTTCCGGCCTTGACCCCGGTCTGGATCGCAAAATGATGGTGCTTCTGCGACGTTTGGCCGATAGAGGACGCACAATTATCCTGGTGACGCACGCCACGAATAATATTAATGCCTGTGATTACGTCTGCTTCCTGGCGCAGGGAGGCCGACTGGCTTTCTTCGGTCCGCCCAATGAAGCAAAAGTCTACTTTGATAGAACCGATTTTGCCGAGATTTACAGTACGCTTGAGCCAACAAAAGAGCAACCAGATATTCCGCAGCAGGCGGAAGCGCGTTTCCTCGCCTCACCAACCTACCAACAGTATATCGCGAAGCCACTGGCAGAGGAGCAAGGGCGGCAAGAACAATTGCACGCCGCCAGTAATGGCAGTGACCATGGCAGAGCACGCCCTGAAGCCAGAAAGTCTGAAAAACGAGTGAAGCGCGGCAATGCCTGGGCGCAGTTCGTCCTGCTCTCGACCCGCTATCTGGAATTGCTCAAAAATGATGTGGGCAACCTGCTCATCCTGCTCTTACAAGCTCCCATCATTGCCATCATGCTGGTACTCATGTTACGCTTCGAGGTGGGTGCGGGCGTCTTTGACGCGAATAAGCTGGTGCAATGTCGCACACAAGTTGTCACCTCAGCTGGGCCACTCGCCATGCCCCAGGCGCAACACGCCGAACTGATTGATTGTCCGCAAGTCCTCACCTTCTTGAAGGATAACCCCAGTGGACAGGCTTACGCGCGGCAGCGAGGCGGGCAGGAACAGGCATTGCAGGACTTTATCGTGCCAGGACCGGGTGCGGATGCGCAAAAGGCACTCTTCATCATGGCCTTTGCGACGATCCTGTTTGGTTGTATCAATGGAACACGCGAGATTGTCAAAGAAGCCGCTATTTACAAACGCGAACGTGCGGTCAACCTGGGTATCCTGCCGTACATGTTCTCTAAGATTGTGGTACTGGGCCTGCTCTGCCTCTTGCAGAGTGCGGTTTTCGTCCTGGTGGTGCAGCTGGGTGAGCCGCTACAGCAGGGCATCTTTCTATCTCCCATCCTGGAAACATATATTACTCTCTCTCTGACTGCCCTCGGCGGCTTGATGATCGGCCTTGCTATCTCGGCCATTGCGCCCAATAATGATCGGGCCATCAGCTTTGTTCCGATCATCCTTCTGCCACAAGTCATCTTTTCCGGTGCCATTATCGCACTCAAGGACTGGGTGACGCAGATTCTGGCGGCTGTCTTTCCATCCCGCTGGGCGATGGCGGCACTTGGTTCCTCTGTCGGTCTGCATGCCGAAACAATCGGCGGCGATAAGCTGTTCGGGAACGACTACACCTATCACGGCACGCTCTTCTCCATCTACAGCCAGACCGATGCACTGCACCGCCTCCTGCTTTCCTGGGCCGCGCTGGCAGCCATCAACATTGCGTTGGCAATCGTGATTGGCCTCTTTCTCAAGCGTAAGGACGTAAGAATCTAAATGCAAGAGGGTTGAATCTTACCCCTTGACAAAACTTGCATCTATGTGTATAATGCATATAGATGTTAAAACACAGTTTCATTGTAGGGCAGAGAGATACCATCCAACGTAAGAGGTGGATGAGATAAACGAGCCATTGGCTCTTAGTCGCAAACGGGTGTGAGAGGAATTCACATCTTTATAAGTCACTGGATAGACTTGAAGTATTCAGGAAGGAAAATTATCATGGCAGACCATAAAGTAACGGAAGCAGCCTGGAATTTGACTCGTTCAATTCGTGAGACCAGTCAGACGATTGCCGACAATGCCATTGCCGTCCAGGAGCGCAATGTGCGCTTCGCGCAGAACATGTTTTTGAACGGCATTGAGATGCTCAAGAGCCAGGCTGAGGATAACAGCAACCTGGTACGCACGTTGGTGGAGCAGCCCCAGAAGCAGCAAGAGAACATGCAGGCAATTGCCCAGACGGCCCTTGCCGCCCAGGAGCGCACTGTGAAGTTCGCGCAAAATACGTACTCGAATGGTGTTGAGGTTCTCAATCATCAGGTCGAGAGCGGTCGCACACTGACTCAGGAGCTGGTTGGTCATTCAAAGCAGCAGGTTGAGCAGGTGCAGTCACTGGCCCAAGAGTCATGGAATGTCTACATGCAACTCTGGTTTTCGCCCATTTCTTACTACAAACGGACGATGGACGACTATGCTGAGATGGTTAGCAAGTAAGCCGTTTTAGCTGATAGAATAGGGTGAGTTGAATGCGAAGCTCTCTGTCACCGCATGTGGCAGAGAGCTTCGCATTCAATGCACTAATCGCAGTGCTGAAGAGTTACCGATGTCTTTTTAGTGAGAGGGAACACCAGGAATAGTATGTGGCAAGAATACATCTATAGTGGCCCGACTGGCAGCCGTCCCTATTTTGTCTATACCCCTACTAACTATCAGGCGGGAGTAGCTGTGCCATTGGTAGTTATGCTGCACGGCTGTACGCAGACAGCCGTAGATTTAGCGACTGGCACACAGATGAACCAGTTAGCGGAACAACAAAACTTCATTGTCGTTTATCCTCAACAGACCAATGCCGCTAACCAATACCTGTGTTGGAACTGGTTTGACCCGGCCAATCAAGCCCGTGACAAAGGTGAATCTTCCATTATCGCTGGCATTGTGCAAACTATTACACAAAATACTGTGCAATGGACGATCGATAGTAGGCGCATCTACGTGGCAGGTATTTCTGCTGGAGCAGCCCTGGCCGTTATTTTAGGGGCTACTTATCCCGATGTTTTCGCCGCTATCGGCGTCCATGCTGGTTTTGAATATCAAGCGGCAACCAATTCAAACGCGGGTTTACGTGCTGGTCGCAAGGGTGGTCCAGACCCGCGCCAACAGGGGTTGTTAGCCTACAAGGCTATGGACAGCTTTGCGCGAGTGGTTCCAACGATTGTGTTTCATGGCACCAACGACTATGTTATCAACATCATCAATGGCGATCAAGTGGTGCAACAGTGGATGTATACAGACATGCTGGCCTCGAAAGGCGCGTACAATGCCGATTTTGCCGCTCCTACTACCACAACTACCGGGCGGGTGCCAGGTGGACGCAGCTATGTGAGCTATGGCTGGACTGACGCCAACAGTAACGAAATTCAGCAATACTGGAAAGTCAATGGTATGGGCCATGGCTGGTCGGGTGGGAACCCTGGTGGTTCCTATACTGATCCCCAAGGCCCAAATGCCAGCCAGGCCATCTACCGCTTTTTTCTGCTTCATTCCCTCCCTGCTATCGAGCCGCAAGAGCAGACACCTTCTTTCTGGCAGAACGTACGAGATTTGGTAAAAGATGTGCTGCATGTCAAAAAAGAGGAATGAGAGAATGGGTGTGCAAGGCGACCGCGCCTTGCGCACCCATTTGTTTTAGCATAGGTGCCGTAAGCCCCCTGGCGCAGAGACATGGGGATATAAGGCACACTGTTGTTTTTAGGTAACACTTGCAATCTATCTAAAGATGTGCTATACTGTACAGTATGAGAAAGACGTTT
>JBPCJY010000097.1:0-42684 GCA_051004815.1 Ktedonobacteraceae bacterium | reverse complement strand
TAGGATGCGGAGTTGGGAGGAAGAGTGCGAGCCACCACCCGTTGGTTGAAGAGGATCCGATGTGAGCTTATACGTTTGGAAGGGGATGGATAGGGTGGGAAGGCGGGATGGCTGGGGAACGGCTAGCCGTTCCCAGGCCATACTGCCTTACATCATCTTGACTAGTGAGCGGTCGATGCTCGCCAGGGTGGGGCGACCGGAGAGCATCATGGCTAATTCGAGTTCGGCTCGCAATATCTCCAGTATGTCGCGTACCCCTTCCGCACCATCTACTGCCAGACCCCAGAGGATGGGGCGACCGACGAGGACGGCACGCGCACCCAAGGCCAGGGCCTTGATAATATCGGTGCCGCGCCGTATGCCACCATCCATGTAGACCTCGCAACGTCCAGCTACTACCTCCACGATTTCTGGCAATGCCTCAATACCGGCGAGCGCGGAGTCGAGTTGCCGTCCGCCGTGATTGGAGACAAGAATAGCTGCCGCGCCGCGTTCCAGTGCCAGATGAGCATCCTCTGCCGTGAGAATTCCCTTCACCACGATGGGAAGCGTGGTGATCGTGCGTAACCAGTCTATTGTTTCCCAGGTGGGCATGATGGGCAGGAGAATGCGATTCTCGGCTACGGTATCCTTGTTGGCAACATCGTTTGCATCTGGATCGGGAGCTTCCGGGTTGTTGGTGGGGTGGGTGGCATCGACATCATCATTGGGAAAGTTGCCCGCTTGCATACCAGGAGGTAAGGAGAAATTGTTGCGTGTATCGCGTTCTCGATTACCCAGGACAGGCGTATCTGCCGTCAGAACAATGGCTTTGTACCCGGCTGCTTCAGCGCGTCGTACTACCTCTTCCCCTCTATTTAGATCGCGATGGATGTACAACTGAAACCAGAGCGGCCCGGTGGCGACGGCGGCGATCTCCTCAATGCTGCGATTGGAAAACGTACTGGCGGTCATTAGCGTACCCGCCATACCTGCACCGCGAACGGTCGCGCACTCGCCCTCTGTATGTGCCAGCCCGTGATAGGCACTTGGCGCGACCAGAATCGGCATACTCACCGGAGTACCCAGGACGGTGGTGCTTATGTCGATGTTCCGCACATCGACGAGCATCCGTGGGCGCAAGCGAATATGCTCGAACGCGCTGCGGTTGGCTCGCAGTGTCACCTCGTCATCACTGCCGCCATGGTAGTAGTCCCAGGCGGTCGCTTCAATGAGTGCCTGGGCGGTTGCTTCATATTCGTGGACGTTGATTAGTTTCACAATGCTTACTTTGCTCCTTCTTCACGCGGCTGCAAGTACTCCTGCCCACCCAGGTATGGACGTAGGGCCACGGGAATCTTGACGCTGCCATCGGCTTGTTGGTGAACCTCTAAGAGGGGCAACATGATGCGCGGCGAGGCGATAGCCGTGTTGTTCAGGGTGTGGACGAAACGGACTTTGCCCTCTTCGTCGCGATAGCGGATGTTGGCGCGGCGGGCTTGCCAATCGTGGAAGTACGAACACGAGTGCGTCTCACGATAGCGTTGCTCGCTGGGGAGCCAGCATTCGAGGTCATACATGCCCACTTTACCATCGCCCATGTCGCCGGTGCAGACGCTGACGACGCGGTATGGCAGTTCTAAAGCCTGCACTAATTCTTCCGAGTTTGCCAGCAGTCTTTCGTGCCAGCGTACCGACTCTTCGTGGTCAGCTTTGCAGATGATATACTGCTCTACTTTGTTGAACTGGTGGATACGGAAGACGCCACGGGTATCTTTGCCATACGTGCCGGCCTCGCGGCGGAAGCAGGGGCAGAAGGCCACGTAGCGCATAGGCAGTTCTTCCGCCTTGATGATCTCGTCTTTATACATACCGGTAATCGAGACTTCGCCGGTACCAACGAGGAAGGTATCATCATTCTCGATGGCGTAGACCTGGTCGCGCCCCTTGGGAAATTGCCCATTGCCAATAAAACAGAATTCACGGGCCATAGCTGGCACGATGAGCGGGGTGAAGCCCTTCTGGGCGATGCGGTCAAGGGCGAAATTCATCAGAGCCAGTTCCAGGCGAGCGGCATCATTCTTGAGGATATAGCTGCGTGCGCCCGCGATCTTGACGGCGCGTTCGATATCCACCATATCCAGGTGTTGCATGATGGCATAGTGATCTTGCGGCTCAAAATCGAAGGTTGGGAGTGTCCCCCAGTGCTTGATGGGAACATTATCGTTCTCATCTTTGCCGATGGGTGCGCTCGGATCAGGGATGTTGGGCACGAGGTAGAGCAACTGTAGCCGCTCTTCGAGCAAGACGTTGAGTTGTGGCTCCATGCTCTTGATCTGCTCGGCCATCTGTTTGCCTTCCGCGATGAGGGCATCGCGTTGGGCCTGATCTTTTCCTGCCCCTTGCACACGCCGCGATAGCTGCTTTTGTTGGGCGCGAGCATCCTCTACCTGGCGTTGTAATGCCGTGACCTTGCGATCAACTTCTAACAGGTAATCAATATCAAGGGTGTTGTTTTTCAGCCGTGCGGCCTCTTTCACGGCCTCTGGATTGCTGCGAATAAATGCGAGATCTAACATAACTGTGTTCCTTCTCCAGGGCGACCGCGAGGGTCAGTCCCCTTCTCCAGGGCGACCGCGAGGGTCGCCCCTACATATTAATATCCTTATTTCGACAATAAAAAAGCGTTACCGTCCCTCTTGAAGGACGACAACGCTGAATACGTGTTAGTCGTGGTGCCACCTTTATTTACCGCTTTAGCCATTAGCGCGAACGCGTATGGGGAGCGGCCTCACTTGTGCCTGGTAACGGAGGCAACCGTTGACGCTTATCGCGCAGGCTTCCAGGTGGATTTCGCTTCTGCTCACTACTGCGTTGCACCGTCCCGCAGCTCTCTATAGTCCGGCAAAAGGTACTTGTCCCGTTCAACGCCTTCTTATTGTACTGTTGTTGCTGCAAGCATAGCAGTGGTTTGGATTTTTGTCAACATGCGTGCGGTGTTTTGAGTTGGTCTATGGCGTGGGCGTCAACGATAGGGTAGAGACGTTCCAAACCTGGGCATTGCTGAATTCTACCTCCGTTGGATTCGCGGCGTCTTGGACGGCTACTCCGATTGTACCGGAAGTCAGGGTGTTGTCAACGATACTGGTAATGTATTGCTGATTGGCGTAGAGCAAGAGTTGGCCTTTCACCGCGATGACGGCAAGCTGGTTAGCTTGCGTTAAGCCGGTGGTGATGGCTGAACTGAACCCGTTGCTCAGCGTGGTGGTCTGGTTCGCACTTTTATAGAGGTCGAGCGCGTAGGAGCCGTCAATGCCGATACGGAAGAAGTAAAATGCGCCTTTGGAGCCGGTGGCACGGAAGATAATGCCAGCCTGATCGCCTTTATCGAAAATCATTTGTACCTGGTAGGCAAAGTTGCTAAAGTTGGTGGACTCGGCAATGCATGGTTGAAGATAGCCCTGGCGGGCTTCGGTGACATGATAATCACCACCTGTAAAGACACAACTCCCATCAACGGTGCCACTGGTCTCGTCCCAATTATTGTTGCCAGTATTATCGCTTAAGGGGTCAGTGAGGGTAGGTGTGCCACTGGTGGCCTGGGTGAAGATGCTTCCCAGCGTGGTAGCGGTGGCTGACGCATCGGTGCTCTGTGTGATTACTGTCGCGGTGACGCCTACCTGCGCCGTCGCGGTCGCATAAATTTTCGCGTTCGCTGTGGAGAAGGCGTTCGCCGTGGCGGTGGCATGAGTCAGTGTGGTTACATTGGTCTGGTGTGCGACGGTAGTGGCCTGGCGGTGCAACGACGCCTGATACTGTGTTGTAGTCGCGAAAATCGTGAAACCTAGACCGCCTCCAATGAGGAGGATAGCCAGCGCAGCCAGTAGAATCGTTCTGCTGATAGGAAACGTTCTGTGCCGCCGGAATGTCTGCTGCGGAGGCGACCAAATTGGCACAGGCACATTAGCCTCTGTCACATCTGTGGGCGAGACCGCAGGTGGCAGATTGGGAACGGTCGGATCTGTAGGTGAGACGCGTTCTGGCGGTGAGAAGTCATTCTCGTCTGACATGATACGCCCTATCCTTCTAACTGTTTTCTGTATCAGTTATATCATGCCATGCAAATCCCAGATATATATCTTCCCTGTTACGATCATGGCGTGATCGCAAAGCGTGCAACCTATTTCACAGATTCCAGATTTGCAGGTTGCTAAAGGTGACATCTGTTGGATGGGTGTGATCCGAAGCGAACAGGCCGATTTGGCCAGACTTGAAAGTGCCATCACTCACACTGCCGGTATACCGCTTGTTGATGTAAAAGGAAATGTTGCCGCCACGGGCAATGATAGTGACCAGATTGGTTTGGCCCGTGTTTTTCTTGATAGTAGGGCTGTTGCTAAAGAGCAAGTCGCTGCTGTGCGTTCTATCTTGTGATGCAAAGAGATCGTAGCTGCCATCCTGGCCGACCTGGAAGGCATAAAATTTGGTAGTAGCACTATTGCCACGAAAAATGAGTCCGCCGGAATCGCCACGAGTGATATTCATCTGCACTTGAAAGGCGAAGTTGCTAAAGTTGGTATTTTGTGCGAAGCAGGAGAAGTAAAAGCCCTTTGAGTAGATGCTAGCACGATAGCTGCCACCGTTGAAGCCGCAGCCACCACCGCCCTGCGCCTGGTCAACATCCCAGTTACTGCCTGTATTTCCGTTCAATGGCTCATTGAGGACGGGGTTGCCGCTCGTAGCATGCGTATAGATGCTTTGTAAAGCTGTCGCGGTTCCAACGACATGCGCGGTCGCTACAGCGTTAGCAGTGGCGGTGGCATTGACAACGGCGATGGCTGTTCCTGTGGCCTGAGCATGAGCGGTCGCGGTCGCTTGTGTTATTCTGGTTTGATTTGTTTGCGCGGTGGCCGTTCCCTGGGCATGTATTTGATTCGGTTGGTAGACGGTACTGTAGTAGATCAATCCGAAGCCGCTGAGCATGATGAGTAAAGCCAGCAGCACCAGCACGATCATGAAGCCACGCGATAATCCGCGACCGGGCCGTGTTGTCGGAGGAATAGAAGGCGGCTGTTGGTTGTAGGTAAGTGGTGGAGCTACATATCGTACCTGTTGTTGTTGCTGATTTTGTGCATACGGTGGAGTTGGCTGTTGCGCAGGTAGATACATTTGCTGCTCTGTAAATTCGTATGGAGGGAATGGTTGTTGCACAGGTAGATACAGTTGTTGCTGTGGGGGTTCGTATGGAGGGAATGGTTGTTGCGCAGGTGTATAAGGTGGCTGCTGCTGTGTAGATTCGTAGGGTGATTGTATATAGCTATCTGATGGGGGCGTTGAACGCACAGCTGATTGAAAGTTGTCGGCAGGAACTGTTCTATCCGATGGTGGGTTGGCTTGTGAATGGGGTGCCTCCTGGAATATGCCAGGGCTGTAAGCATCGGCGGGATGCGTTGGCTCAATAGAATGATTTGGTGAAGAGTGGACTGTTTCCTGGTATACACCAGGATCATAGGCTGGCATGCCACACAGTGGGCAATGGGTTGCTCCAGGAGGAATGGGTGTGCCACATGAGATGCATTGCATTGTCAGTTTCTCCTGCTAAGTACGTATGTTGAATATAGCTGTGTTAGCATATCATGCTTTTGGTTCTAAGCCAAGGTGGATAGGAAAATGGATATTTTTACGCTAGTGTCCAGATTTTCAGGTTGCTGAAGGCAACTTCGGTCGGATTTTTCTGGTCGTCGGCAAAGAGGCCAATCTGGCCGGAACCAAAGGTGTTATCGCTGACGCTGGCAACATACTGTTGGTTCACATAGAGATAAAGGTTGGCATTACGAGCAACCACAGCCACTGTGTTGTTTTGATTCTGCCCGGTATGCATGGCAGAAGTATTGCCTTGTACCAACAAACGAGCATGGCTACCATTGTTATCCACGTAGAGGAAGAGAGTATACGTGCCATCTTGTCCCAAGCGGAGGAGATAAAACTTGAAATTGGTACTATCGGCGCGGAAGATGATGCCTCCTCTATCCCCTTTGAGAATATTCATCTGTACCTGGAAGGCGAAGTTGCTATAATGGCTGGCTTGCGCGAAACACGAGGCGAAAAAGCCTGCTTGTGGCATATTGGCGTGAAATGTGCCGTTGGTGAAGGCACAGCCGCCGCCGCCATTCTTTGTATCCACTTCCCAGTTGCTGCTATCCTGCTGGCTTAATGGGTCATTCAGTGTGGGTGTGCCATTGGTGGCTGTGGTGTAGATATTCTGTAGTGCGGTTGCGGTCGCGTTAGCTTGAGCCGTGCCTTGCGCAAACGCCGTCGCGGTAGCATTGGCCTGGACGACTGCTGTGCCTGTAGCCCCTGCCATGGCGGTAGCATTAGCTTGAGCCGTGCCTGTCACCTGTGAAACGGCAGTAGCGGTGGCCTGGGCATGAATTTGGTTTGGCTGGTAGACGGAGGTGTAGTAAATTAAGCCACTGCCTCCAATAATGAGCAGCAGCAACACCACGATTAGTGCGATGAGCAAGGGTGATCGTTTACGCTGTTGTGGCTGCGCAACAGGAGATGGTGACTGTGGTGGTTGCTGTGCAGGATACGATGGTGTTTGTGCATAGGACGGTATAGTTGGAGCAGCGTTGATTGGTCGCTGGTCTTGTGCTGGATAATTGGTAAAAACGTCACGCTGCTGTATGGAAGGATAGTTGGGCGACGATGCGACCTGTGGAGGAGGTGGTGGTGGTAGTATCATTTCGGTTGGGAAGTCGGTACCAGGATTGGGGAATGGCTGCGAGCCATAATTCTCCGAGGGTGCAAGAGCAATGGTAAGGATTAATGCGCCCCTACCGCCGTAATTCGTTGGTTGGCCCTGCCCCTCTAAACGAATCTCCTGTCCATCGCTAATGCCTGCCGGTACAGGCACGACGACCTGCCGTCCTCCGGGCAGATTGAGCGTCCGACGTGTGCCATTAACTGCCTCTGCCCGGCTCAAGGCCAATGTGGCGCGTATATCTCCACTTTGCTGTCCATCATATGCCATCGTATTTCACCTGTCCTACGTAAACTTAACATGTGAAAATAGTATAGCATGGACTGGAACAACCTGAAAGTGGGGTACATTAATGCTTCATATCGCCTCACCAACAATGGCGGTTTGCCACATCAATCATTTACACCATGCCCAGTTCCCACTTGGCATCTTCGGTCATTTTGTCGGTACTCCAGGGTGGGCTAAAGGTCATTTCAACCTTGCATGCCTTGACGTTCTCAACCTCGCTGACGCGCATCTCGACCTCGGCAATAACGTCGCCTGCCATGGGGCAACCCATAGAGGTCAGGGTCATTAAGACGTTTACAATACCAGCCTCGTTGTCGATGCCAACGTTATAGACAAGACCCAGGTCAACAATATTAACAGGTATCTCCGGGTCGTAACATTCATGCAGGGCGTCCATGACTTCTGCTTCGTTAATCTCTGCCATGAAAAATGGCTCCTTTGCTTGTTAATCCAAGTAAATCACTAGGAATTCTCTCTTTGATACTATAGCCCATAATGAGAGGGGCTGTCAAAGGACTTCCACCAGGGCGACCGCAAGGGATCGCCCCTACTATACACGAGGTGCCTCTGCGAGCCGTTTCCCATGGGAAAGGCGAGGCGTATATAGTAGGGGCGATCCCTTGCGGTCGCCCTGGCAATTATTCAAAGGCCCATTGTGCTATACGCTACGCAAAATGTTGCCCAATAAGGGATAGGAACAGGTGCTGGAAGCGTTTGGCATCGACGCCAACTGCCGCCTGTATGTTGGGGATGATAGGCGCATCACGACTGTCGAGTCGTTTAAAGTAGGCTACAGTCGCGCCCATGGTGAGTGGACTGTGTATTTCGACATCGACATAGGCTGGTTCCCAGGTGAGCAGGTCGGGTTGGAAGGCGGCAGCCAGACAGAGAGGATCGTGCATGTGGAATGCCGCAATGCCATAGGCTGGTGCGAAAACGTCAAAATAGAAATTCATCATCTGCTGGATAGCGTTGGTAACGGGATGGCCGTTCTGGGCCAATGCGGCGATTTGCTCGCGCCGCATTTCTGTTTGCATGGTGACATCAAGGGCGACCAGGCGGATGGGCCAGCCAGCGTGCAAGACGATGTGTGCCGCTTGTGGATCCGCGAAAATATTGAATTCGCTGACAGGCGTCGTGTTCCCTGGCACACGCAATGCGCCACCCATAATGACCACTTCACGCACATGTTGGGCGATGCGCGGTTCGCGCCGCACGGCCAGGGCAATATTCGTCAATGGCCCGATGGGAACCAGAGATATTTCTCCTGGTGCGGCCATAATCTTCTCAATAATGACATCTACAGCGTGGGCTGCGATGGGTTGCGTCCGCGGCTCAGGCAGTTCGAGTCCACCGAGGCCATTTTCGCCATGGACAAAGGCGGCATAGATGGCTTCGCGTATAATTGGCTGGCTACTGCCGCGTGCGACCGGGATATCGGTACGTTTCGCGAGTTCAAGCAGTGCCAGGGCGTTGCGTGTCGTATGTTGCACATCCACATTGCCGCTCACTGTTGTCACCGCTTCCAATTGCACCTCTGGCGAGGCCAATGCCAGGAATAGTGCCAGGGCATCATCTATGCCTGGGTCGGTATCAAGGATAATTCGTCGCATCGCTACCTCTTTTTGATTCCTCAGTGCCTGAGAAGGCGTTGACTTCGGCGCGGGTCGGTAAGCCGGATTGCGCCCCTAATCGGGTCACTTTCAATGCGCTGGCATATACCGCGAAGCGCAGAGCATCCTCAGTAGTCTGACCCTCCATTAAAGCCACCGTTAATGCTCCTACAAAGCAATCGCCCGCGGCAGTGGTATCGACGACCTGAACCCTGGGTGCTGTTTGATGGATAACGCATGACTTGCCGTGGTTATCGTTTGTGACAAGGATAGCTCCTTGCGCACCAAGGGTAATGACGACATTGGTTATGCCGCGCTCGTGTAGCACAGTGCCAACGATGCGTGCATCCTCCAGCGAGGCAACGCGCTGTCCGCTCAACAAACTGGCTTCATTCTCGTTGACTACCAGGACATGCAGTTGATGAAGGATATCTTCGGGCAACGGTTGTGCAGGTGCGAGGTTTAGCACTACTGGTACCCCTGCTTGATAGGCGAGAGAAGTCACTGAAAGCACTGTTTGCAGTGGAATTTCCAGTTGCAGCACGACCGCCTGTGCCTGGGCAATAGCTTTGGCGATGTTTGTGTTCTGGGCGGCGTCTGCTCCCACGCGCATATTGGCACCGGAAGCTACGACAATGGCATTATCTCCCTCGGCGGTGAGGAAGATAAAGGCGGTGCCGCTGGCTTCTAGCGGGTCAACAAGCAGCAAGCTCGTGTCAATATGGTCTGCTTGCAGTGCTTGCAGGAGTTGCTCCCCAAAGGGATCGCTGCCTACTCGCCCAGCCATGGCAACCGTCGCCCCCAGGCGAGCCATGGCTACCGCCTGATTGGCTCCTTTGCCGCCGGGGATGAGTTGCAGTGAGCCTGCCCCCAACAGCGTTTCCCCTAAGACAGGAACGCGTGACACCCGTACCACCTGGTCCATGTTGAGGCTACCAACAACGAGAATGTTACTCTGCGCCATCGAAAGTTTCCTGCTTTCCCAACTGTTCTCAGGAAGCATACGATATAGCACTGCTCTAACGCAACCCTCGTAGTAGCAGGAACGCAGGTTAAGATATCTCACCAGTATATTGAGATATCTCAACCTAACTCATAGCCCCCTCATAACTGCGATTTAACAAGGGAGTAGTATATCTATGACATGGCCTATAAAGGCGAAGATACTAACACGTTTGCAGCAGATACTGTATACTATGGAGATAGAGAAACGATGTTCCTCGCGTCCCCAAATTAAATAGAGGTGTCGTATTGACTACAATATTTCTTGATCGGGATGGAGTGATTAATGAGAACCGCAGTGACTACGTTAAAAGTTGGCAGGAATTTCGCTTTTTAACGGGTTCACGGGAAGCGGTTGCCAAATTGACGCGGGCGGGGTACCGCATTATTGTGTGTACGAATCAAGCGGCGATCGCTCGTGGGTATATAGCAAGCGATACCGTTGATGATATCCATCGCCGCATGGTTGCCTCTATCGCGGAGGTTGGTGGGATGATAGAGCATGTCTATTATTGCCCACACGGTAAAGATGAACAGTGTGCTTGTCGCAAGCCGCGCCCAGGCATGTTGTTGCGTGCTCGTGATGAGCTAGGCGTGGATTTAAATGATGCGCTTTTTATTGGCGATAGCATGACCGATGTACGTGCCGGTATCACTGCTGGCGTCCGCTCCATTTTAGTGTTATCAGGGCTAGGCGTCGATCAATTTCGTAACCACTATCATGAGGCCGAGAAGCCGTTTCGTATTATGTTGAACCTGAAACACGCTGCTGATTGTATTGTGCAGGGATTGCACACCCAAGGCGGCGGACAAACTGCTTTAGAGCATGTTTGTTATTCCATGTTAGGTGCTAGCAAGCAATCTGATTTTTTATCTTCGCTGCATAAGTGGGCGATGTTGCCAGAGGTATCGCAGGTATGATTGTTTAATAATTATAGGGGATCATCGTCTTCATGCTGCTGCAATAGGCAAGTAAGCGGTCAAAGTAGGGTAAACTTTCCAGGGCAGGTACACAACCAACCAGGATGAGCTTGCGCTTGGCACGGGTGAGAGCCACGTTCAGCCGATTAGGGTTGGTCAGGAACGTGTGTAATAGGCTGGTTGTGCTCGGTGGTTGAGCTATCGTAAACGACATGATGATGACCGTGCGCTCACCGCCCTGGAATCTATCAACAGTATCAATGAGCATGGGTGTTTCGGGTGGGATGCCTTGCCAACCACTGGCCTCGTCACTGCCAAAAAGGTGACGACGCACATTAGCAACCTGGGCGCGAAACGGCGCGATAATACCGATATCTTCCTCTTGTATGCCGCGTGCCAGCAGCCCTTGCACAACAGTACGTATAGCATGTGCTTCGCTATCATTGCTCTTCGCATTTCCATTATGAAGCGGTCGCAGCTCTTCCTGTGGGCGCACATCCAGAAAAACCAATGGGTGCCTGGGTTCGATAGCTTTTGTAATGGCGGGTAATTCAGCCAATACCTGCGGAATTGCTGGTTTCACCGTCAGTACCAGATCGGCCACTTTAGGTGAAGGTACGAGCCAATCCTGGTAAAAGACCTTTGAAGAGTAGTTGGAGATCCACTTGTTCATGCGGTGCTGCACTTGTAATGAGACGCAGGCACTTTCCCCACCTGCATTATCTTTCGTATAGTCATCGTCGCATTGTTTTAAGAAGCTAAAGAGCGAAGCGGACAGCCCTTGTTCCGCCGCCTCTTTGCTCAGCACGAGTGGCGGCAATTGTTTGTCGTCGCCCACGAGGATAAAGCGTTTTGCCAGGCGCAGCGCACCGAGAATGGCTGGCACGGTGAGCTGGCTGGCCTCGTCAATGATTGCAACGTCGAACTGTAGTGGAAGTTGGGCGGCATGATCCGCACGACCATGCAGGGCGGGTGCGGCATATTTTTCGGACGACCAGGTGGCTGTAGTTGAGGCAACGACCTGTCCGTTGTGTAGTATCTCGCCAACGGTTGGCGATGGGGGGGCAACTTCTGCTGGCTCTTGTCCTGGCACATCCGGTTGTAGTTCCAGCAAATTTTTAAGCAGATGTTTTTGTACATCGGCATGCACGCTGCGGTCATGTCCCAGGCGCACATAGTCGGAAAACCCTTCGGCGTCGAGTCGGCGCAGCATATTATCGACGGCTTGGTTGGTGAAGGCAGCCAGCATAATGCGCTGCCCCTGCGCACATAAGCGTTGCACGATCTCGGCAATGACGCTGGTTTTGCCGGTGCCGGGCGGTCCCTGGATCAGCAGGTAGTCCTGCATTTGTAACGCTTTCTCAACCGCGAGATGCTGCGCCGCGTTGAACCTGGAGTTGGTTGGCTTTGGGGGGCTTACGGTACTGAAACGCGGACGTATGCTGCCCAGCACAAGCCGCCGCAGGTGTTCATCGGCATCGAGCCAACGCAGCAGGTTTTTAAGCGTGCGTGCATGCACCAGGTTGTTCTCATTGCGATCAATCAATGCAGGGTTGTCTATCAGTTCGGGCGTCCACACCGTCACTGCACGCGTACTGATTTTGAGAATGGTTCCGGTCACGACCATACCCTGGATGGGATCACCGTCGCTCAACAGAATTTCGTCGCCCTCGCGCAGCTCAGAGGTGTTATTGCAGCTAAATGTTTGCCACCATTCACCCTGTCCCTTTGACTCTGCTTCCCCCATGGGAGTTAAGCCGAGTATGGCTGTACCTCGTTCCTCGCGCTCCGTGGGCGAGGATTTCCAGAGCAGGGCCTGTAACCGTTCGCTTTCGATGCCTTCGATACGTAGCAAGTCATAATATTTGGCGAAAAAGGCACGATCCGCCTCGCTATAGACTGTGGGCAAGAGGCTGGCCGCGATGTCTTGCTCTAGCTGTAGTGCGGGTGCTGACTGAAAATGGGCTGGCTCGTCTTTCGCTGGCTCTGGAGCTTGCCACTTGAGCATTGACGAGACGGTGGTACACGTATTGAGCAAGGTACATTTTGTGCAACGGGATGGTCCGGGCGGTGCGGATGGCACGCCGCTGATGTGACTGAGCACGAGGATGTTGCGTGTCTCAACAACCCTTTGCAGTTCGCGAATCGTAAATGGAATGGGACAACTTTGTGCCTGGGCTGGTGTTCCACTGTACAGTAAAATAGCTTCCGCTTTCTCCATCTTGTTGCGGCGTACCGTTAAGAGTGCGCTGTAGCCATTGACTTGTCTTCGGTGGCCCGATTTGGGTACATCGCCTTTGGCACCGCCCGTTTTCAATTCCAACAGGCGTTGGCGGCTCATTTGCTGCCAGTAGAGGTCAAGACGGCCTTTGAGGCCAATTTCGGGGGCGAGCAGAAATGTTTCCGCGCTGACCTCACTTTCACCACGCGATGTTTTTGCTTCATGGGACGGCGACCGCTTGCCCTTGGTGAACAAGTCCCATAAGGTAGCGTGTTGCTCCTGATACCACGCCGCCAGGTTTTCGAGGTGCGGCTGAACGTCCTCGTGCATGGCTTCGATTGAGACATTTGCCAATGCCAGATCGATGGTATTCTGTTGCAGCGTTTTCGTGAGATGATGTTGTAAGGTTGCTAAGGGAGTCTTATCTTCTTGTGCGTCATCGGGCAGGTTATGTGCTTTGAGCAGTTCTTTGAAACAATAGTGTATCAGGTTCCCGCGAATGGTGGCGGCATTAGGTGGAGAAGTAACCAGGCGATTCAGGAGATATTGACGCGAACAATAATCGGCCTGGCTCAGGTCGGTAATGTTGAGCAAAATATCAGGTTCCAACACCGCTAGCGTGTAAGAATTCGCCTGAAAAACGAGTCGAGTTTGACCCTTATATTCTGCCGTGGCTGGTGGCTGTGGTAGGTGGTAGAACGTGATCGGTAAGCCACGGATGGCGGGGCCGCGCTCTTGTAACTCGCGCACAAACTTCTGGTAGTAGTCGCTGAGATGCACATCGACTCGCCCCATGTTGTCGCTCATCAGTCCAATGATCGGCGTCTTTGCGCCGTTGATAACGCGCTCGTAAGCACCGAGCAGGCGTCCTTCAAGCTCCGGGACAGCACATGGTTCTCGCTGTGGATCAAGGGCACACTGGAAACACTCTTTCTTAAGGCGATAGTTACCGAGTAGTTGCCCCTCGCTGATGACCATCGGCGATCCCTTCCTGGTACTGATTAGCGGCTCTTGTGCGGTTTTCTTGTATTGCGATTGTAATGGAATAGGGGATGGGTGTCAAGCAAGTGGGAGCGCAAGAGTGCGCCGCAAACGCATCTATCATATATAATGCATACAACACATTGAAAAGAAACGAGGTTCACACTATGTCTACCCCACCGATACGCACGATCACCATAGGGATTGAGGAGGCGCATCCGCTTACAGCCACAGCTATCACAGCGGCTGCCGCGCTATTACGGAAGGCGAGCAATCGTTTCACAGAAGCAGGCTATGAGGTGCAGACGGTACGCATCTCGACGCGATCAGTGTTTGATGACCTGGTGGACTGGGCGGCAAAAGATTTGCTCGCCTATGTACAGGAGTTGCAGCGCATGCTCGATGAGGTCAACATAAGCTTCTGTTCGTTGGGAACGGCCCAAACGCTTCGTCCAGGCTTTCCTTTGGAGCGGATAGACGAAATAGCCGATTGGCTGGCCGCGACTAGCGCAATGAATGCTACCGTTCAGCTTGCCACGCCGACCGTCGGGGTACAGTCCGCCGCCGCTTTGCCAACGGCGCGAGTGATGCAACGGTTGGCGCGTGAGACCGAGGAAGGATTTGGTAATTTCCGTTTTGCGGCGTTAGCTTGTGTTCAACCTGGTAGCCCCTTTTTCCCTTCGGCGTATCACAGTGGCCCGGCCAGTTTGTCCATTGGACTCCAGGGAGCGGGTATCGTCGTTGAAGCATTGCGCTCGTTGCAAGCTGATACTCCTGCTTCACCCCTACATCTGCAACAGGTTAGCGAGGTGGTGAGAACGGCTCTCCTACAGCAGGCTGTGCCTATTGTTATGTTGGCCGAGGAGCTAGCCGGGGCCAGTGGCATACGCTATGGAGGTATTGATCTATCGCCTGCACCGCTAGGGGAAGATAGCATTATTACGGCACTGGAACTATGTGGCTACGGGCCTTTTGGGTCGCCGGGTACGGTCGCAGTGGCGGCGGCATTGACCACCGCTTTGAAGGTTCCCGTTTCTATTTTGTCTACCTGCGGCTATTGTGGGTTAATGTTGCCGGTATTGGAAGATGCCGTGCTGGGGCGTCGCTGGGAAGAGGGCAACGTACACGCGCATCAATTGCTGCTCTACTCTGCCGTTTGCGGTACCGGCCTGGATACAGTGCCACTGGCGGGCGATACTCCCGTGGAGGAGATAGCTCACCTGCTGCTGGATGTTGCTACCCTGGCGGCTCGCCTGAACAAACCATTGTCAGCGCGGCTCTTTCCCGTGCCAGGGAAACGCGTTGGTGAACGTACCACGTTTACATCGTCCTATTTGACCAATACACTCGTCAGGTAACTCATGTTTGTCGGTATATTGTTTGGACTAACGGGCGGCACTGCCCCACAGAACGTCCATCACGCCGTCATAAGACTGCTTAAGACCATCGTAGAGGCGGGCATTGTCAATTGCCAGTGCGGCTAAGCCGGCGAGCACCGTGAGAAACTGAATGTCGTCTTCATGGAAGGTGCAAGGTTCACCGGTGTAGACGCGTATGACTCCGATGGCACTGCCGTGAACTTCGAGCGGAACGCACAGCACGGAGACAATACCTTCACGCTTGGCCGCCGCTTGATACTGGAAACGGCTGTCAGTGCTTACATCTGGTATGATGACGGGCGTACCCTTGAGGGCCGCGCTATCGAGGGGGCTATGTCCCACTTCGACAGGCCCCTTCGCCAGATAGCCGCCGCTCAGGCCGTACACCGCACCCATTTGAAGTCGCCCGGTGCGTTCATCAAGGAGGCGTAGAGAACAGGCTTTGACCTGCATCGCCTCGGTTATACTTGTGACGACACTCTGTAAGACTTCCTCTAACTCAAGGCTTGATGAGATGGTCAATGCGACCTGATAGAGAGCGTTGTAATAATCTTTATGGGTACGGTTCGGAGAACCGGACGAGTGAGATTGTATTGTCATGTAAACTACCCTTTCCATAGAGGCAAAATAAGTGCATTAGGCAAAGCAGCTACGATAAGTGATGAATCTAGGAGGACCAGTTTCAATATATGCTAATTATACCATATTTCACCCTTATCAAAACAGATTTGGGAAACGCATAATGCCCCATGAACGCTTGCTCACAGGGTAAATTTCACGCAGTTAGCGCATAAACAGTGGAAAGGTTGTGCTAAGAATGTTTTAAGGAGCTTCTTTCTGCGTTGGGTCCTGGACAACCCAAACACGGCAAGGGGCATTGGTAAGTACATAGGGTACGGTCTTGCCTAAATCGTTGTGTTGTCTTGTGGGATCGCGTACCAGTCCCAGCAGGATCAACGCACAGGCATGATCGCGTGCTTCATCAACGATGGCTGTGCCAGCATCACGGGCCTGCACGACTTCCGCGACGGCTTCACAGCCTGCCTCTTCCGCGATCAGCAGTGCCGACGTCAATAACTTATCAGCACGATCTGACTCTTTGGTGAGCACGGCTTTCAGCGGTAGGGTTCGTGGGACTTCAATAACATGTACAAGGTGAACTTTTCGTTTTGCTTTTTTTGCCATGAGACAGGCCAGGCGTACTAACTCGTTATCAAGCTTTTTGCCGTCAATGATAACGGCAATATCGCCTGTCGCCCCAACCCCTGGAGCTACTTTGGTGCTTTCTGCCTCTTCCCTGGCTTTTGGTCGCCATAGATGAACCATGATTTCTCCCCTCCTGCTGGAGTATGATAAACAGCATCATGAGTGCAATCTTCAGTTTTCAGCATTTTCAGCGGATCGTCGTCGATGCGTTCCACGCAGGTTATATTGATTCTATATCCAAAAACGAGTGCAGTCAATGGCATATTCGCACAATGAAAACGGTAATTTCTAGCACTTAAACCACTCAGCCATTCAATCACCAAACTCAACCACTATGCTGTGCTATCTTTAGAATACGCCACAAGGTTAACGTGCATCACGAGGGAAAATAACGAAGGAACCTGACACAACATAGAAAGAGTGCCGGGTTCCTTACGACGCGAGACGATACGATGCGAGCGAAGGCCAAATAGAAGTTCCAGGGCGACTGAGACCGATTTGCGCCCTTATTCAGGCTCGATGGTAGCAGTGAGACCATAGTTTCTTAGCCGCTCCTGGTAAAATTCCGCCGTCTCTTTGGGGCAGACAGCAGCAACAGCACTTCCCATCAGATGGGCCGTGAGCATGATGCGCTCGGCCTCTGGCTGGGAAAGGTTGTTGATGGCGTGGAGCAGGACGAAAATAACGTAGTTCATCTCATTGTAGTCATCATCAAACAGGACAACACGAAATGGTGGGAGGAGCTTCGCACGCAGGCGAAGGAGCTTCTCTGTGTCCACCTCTTGCTCAGGGTACGCGACATGATTCATTGGCATTGTTAGCTGTCTCCGAATAATAGCAGTAGAATGTGTAATAAAGAACTTTCTTCCTCTATTGTAAACGAGACATCTATAGATTACTAGCTTTGCAGAAAAGAGTCCTATTCGTCTCTGCCAACGCTTCTGTCGATCTTCCCTCCGGTGGTCAGTAGAATAGCTCGTGCTCGCGATTTGCGGGTGATGTTGTCGGTATCGGGGAAGCGCACCGCAACGACGGTACGTTCCTCCTGTGACGGTTTTTTACCAGCGGAATTGGCCGCTACCTTCGTCATATCCTGTCCGATGGCACCCTGCACACGTCCACGCCTCAGTAGCCCTATCGTAGCTCCCAGGATGACACCGACAATCGCTCCGGCTATAGCAGAGGTTGGTTCCGGTATGGCGGCAACGGCAAAGTGCGCCACGAGCAGTAGTCCGCCCAGTAGCAGACCAAAGATGACGGCGAACAGAATAACCAGAACCGGGTTGGGCTTTGCACGCCTTGTTTGCAGGAAGACTGCACTGCGATCCCTATTCGGGCCGTGCTCACGAAATTCGCCATTTTTCACCACGCTTGAGGCCAGGCGAAAGACCTCGTCCGCGCCAAAGCCCTCTTTATGAAGTTTTGCCTCTGCTGCCTCTGCCTTCGTCTCATCGCTGAAAACGGCTAACAGATCAAAGTCGGCAAACTGTTGTTGTTGCTGTTGCATGAATATCGCTCCTGAAATATAGGGGTGCAATGCATTGAATTGCACCGATTGTCCAAGATATATTATATCCAAAGATGTGGTCAATAGGGTAGAGGGTCACGATGTTTTTAGCGTTGCTGTATTGTTTCCAGTAAGGTCGCGATTTCGCGGCGAATACGGTCATTGCTGATGATCTCGGAGTGAACCTTCTCGCAGCCATGGATGATAGTGGTGTGGTCACGTCCGCCCAGGGCTGCCCCAATTTGGAAGAGCGAGGCACTGGTCTCTTCGCGCATCACATACATCGCGACCTGGCGCGGCCAGGCGATATCCCGATCCCGCTGTTTCCCTTTCAGGCGTTCCACGTCAACGTTGTAGAATCTACAAACACCATCAAGTACTTCTTGTATCGTCAGATTTGAAAGCGACTTCGGCTCGGTATAGAGGTGTTCTAAGGCTTTAGCGGCCAGGCTCATCGAGAGCGGCGCATCATGGAGAGTGGCATAGGCAATCACGCGGTTGAGCGAGCCTTCCAGTTCGCGCACGCTGCTACATTCGGGCCGTGCAATATATTCGATGACGGAAGCGGGAACGACAAAACGTAGTGATTCGGACTTGGCGCGTAAGATCGCCAGGCGGTGTTCATACACTGGTGCCTGGACATCGGCCAGCAAACCCCACTCAAAACGCGAACGCAAGCGATCTTGTAGGCTATGAATGGCCTTGGGTGGCCGGTCGCTGGTGACGACAATCTGTTTATTGGCATCATAGAGGGTATTGAAGGTATGGAAAAATTCTTCTTCGGTGGACTCTTTGCCCGCGATAAACTGAATATCGTCCACCAGTAATATGTCGATTTGACGATACTTGGTGCGAAACTCTTCCGTTTTTTGATAACGGATAGCGTTGATGATCTCATTGGTAAACTTTTCCGAGGTTACATACAGCACATTCAAGCCAGCCGACTCGCCCGTGTGGCCAATGGCGTGGAGCAGGTGGGTTTTACCCAGGCCGACGCCTCCGTAGAAAAAGAGCGGATTGTAGATATGGCCGGGATTGTCCGCGACAGCCAGAGAGGCGGCGTGCGCCAACTGGTTTGATTTGCCAACAATAAAGGCGTCAAAGGTGTAGCGCGGATTGAGCAGACCCTCGCCCTTGCGCGGCGGCAAGCCGTCGAGTATTATTTGCTGGGTTGGTGCGTCATGGAAGTCCTGTTCATCTGCTGTGTGTTGCTCGTGGCTATCCGTGCCGCGATGGGCGGTGGAGCGGGCAATTGTTGGCGCGGTAGAGTTCATTGCAATGGGCAGGATAGTCGTCTCCTCTTCCGCGTCGGGCTGCTGGTGTCTTTGCAGCGAGACAGGCCGATTTTTAGGAAGGCGATAGGGTCGCTTTGTAGAGGGTAGATGATTTTCAGACGCGTCGTTTTCCTGCTGCTGTGTACTATCTTTTGCCACCACAAATTGTACCTCTACTTGGCCGCCAGTGATTTCTGAGAGGAGTGTACGAATCAAATCGCTGAAGCGTCCTTCGAGATGAGCTTTGGCAAACGTGGTGGGGACACGTACCACAAAGATGCCATTCTGGAAAGAGTGGGCAGAAGTACCTTGAAACCAGGTCGTAAAGACGGCTGGCTGTACTTTTGTTTGTAGTCGTTCTATCGTTGTTTGCCAAATCTGTTTCGCATTCACACGCACTACCTCTTAGAAAATCAAACCCTGTGTATTGTATGGCAAAATCATGCAGGTATAGAGTATACAGCCAACCAGGGCAAAAAGCTCTCGCATATATCCGTTCTTTGTTAGCAGAGGACAATGGTAGCATTAAATTCAAACGCTGTAAAGTCCTCTTTTAGTACCATGCCAGGGTCTGAATTATTGCCGAGGTGGCTATGGTGGTGACCAGGGCGACCGCAAGGGATCGCCCCTACTATACTACGACGATCGTTATGCACGTCCTGCGTGTATAGTAGGGGCGATCCCTTGCGGTCGCCCTGGTAATCTATGGTAATATGCGTTTCACCTCTGTTCGTTATATTTTTGAGTTTGTTCGTTATATGATTGAAGATAGAGACAGGCTGATAGCAAATTGAGAGCTAGTTCATAATTTTTCTGTCATTTTACGCTATACTGGGTTATTAAAGAACTATTGGGATATTATTGCGTCCTTAGCGGCGGGGTGAGTGAATGGACCCGTGTTGGGTTGTGAAGGAGTTGTTTTATGATTGTACCGCAGCACTTTTCATGTGTAGTGCATCGGCGGCAGGTGTGGCTGAGTCTTTTCATTGGCTTCCTGTTGTCTAGTTTTTTCCTGGTCTCATGCTCTGGTTTAAGTCTTGGTGGGAGTGCCACGCCAACGGCGCAGGCTACGCCATCACAAGTTGCTTTGTCAAAGCTCCGTTGGTGCAATAAACCGTTTATCGTTTTTCGTGATGAGCATGCTCCGTTGACTGGTACTCCTGGCGGAAGCAGCTCTACCCCTACTGCCACAGCGACAACGGGGACCACTCCTGGCGCAACTGCTACGGTTGGCGGTACACCTACCGCGACTACTACGCCCGCGACGGGAGGCTCTCCCACTACAGTAACGGATTGGTCCCAGGTTGAGCCAAATCTCGGTTTTACGATCTACCTGCCAGCCACGCTGCCGCGCACAGCCTGCCTGGTCAGTGCGTATGGTACACTGCACGATCCCATCTTTGGCGGCAACTTTATCATTGGCTATCAGCTCGCGGATGGTACTCCCATTAGCCTATCGGAAGCTCCTATGCGTACCAACAACCCTACTTTCCAGTGTACCGTTTCTAAAGCGGCCGCGAAAACGTCTTCTGGTACATCCACGGCAACCGCTAGCGCGACACAAGTACCATTGTTACTCTGCACAGGCGCAAGAGACACCACGAACATCGTTTTTTCTGCACGAGGCACTGAAGCATCCTTAAAACAGTTTTTTGATGCGCTACAACCCAACATACATTGGGTACCGGCATCTTCATAGGTTTTGGCAAGGAAGAGGGGGAATATGTTGAATCTCTTCCTCGCCTCTCGACTCTTCACGTTTGTTTCTGTTATAATGGCAACAGTTTTTTGTAAGTACGTGCTGTTTGGCAGCGTACCATACACAGGGAGGACCTTCTAACATGAATAGTACATGTCCCTATTGCGGTGCCGAAACTCGGCCAGGGGATAATTTTTGCTTGAGTTGTGGCAATCGCCTGCTTTCTGCGACTCCCTCTCCTCAACAACAGCAGGCGCAGCCTGGCATGGGCGAGTCCACGATTCCTTCTCAAGATGGCTGGGGGCAGCCACAGGCACAAGTACAATCGCCATATCAGGTTCCCGCTGCATCACCTACAGTACCTGCAGTACCTGCATCTCCAGCACCGTCGGCGGTGAGTTGGCTTGATCCAGCAATGCCAACGCTCGCGGGTAACAGTGCTGAAGAACTACCAACAACCTTTAGTTCGGGCGGTTCGAATGCAGTACAAACCGCTTCACCCGCGATTGAGCACGCGGCCAAATTTATCTTACGTGCTGATAATGGTGATGTTTTGCAGGAATATCCTTTGGAGAAGGCTGAGATCTCGATTGGGCGTGCTCCCAATAGTGATATTCTCCTGTCAAAGGACAAACTTACTTCCCGTCGCCATGCCACCGTGAACTATAGCAACGGCAAGTATGTATTACATGACGAACACAGTGCGAATGGTACTTTTGTCAATGGGCAACAATTGGATGAGGCCTCTAGCCATGAGCTACAAGATGGCGACCATATTGGTATTGGCGAGCATGAACTGATCTTCCGTGGCAGCGAATCTACCGCTTCGTCGGAAAGCATGTTCGCGGACATGCCAACTGTCTCTGTACCGTATAATCCTAATCTTGGGCAAGAGTTGACCTATCGTACTCGTGAAGATGATCTCGCGACTTCGCAGTCAAATGACGATTTTAGTACACGCTCAATGGAGAACAACGGGACAGCGGATAATAACGGTCAATTCGCGGCTAGCCCCCCGGCCCCGGCTACGCCCTCTCCTGTTGAACCACCACCCGTGACACCAAAGCCAGAGGAGGTGCAGCCTGCTGCTCCCATGACTATGCAAAATAACTCTTCTACCAGTGCCGCCGCGCCGACACCGTCAAACGCTCAACCTGTTTCTCTGCCGCTACCGCCGGTAGCAAAGCCGTCTGCTCCACAGCAACCCATGCTGCAATCCGCGACCTATACACCACCTGTGCAGTCGGACGCCAACGTCACATTTAACCGTCTCACCACTATACCTCAGCCGAGCGTACCGGATATCTCCCCTCTGCTCGCTGCTCTTTCAACCCTGGACGGCCAGGTTATGTCGTTGCAGGAGCAAATGAACGCGACGCAGGAAGCCGTGCGCAACCACGAAGCTGAAGTGGTACAGACCACTAACCAGTTGCGTGCTGGAGTGCGCCGTGTCTCCGAGCGCATGGATGACACCATTGCCGACGTGGCACGCAACCGTGAAGCACTCGCCTGGGCTGAACTACTCCAGTTGATGGAAGATGTCATGAATAATCCGCGTGACATTGAGTACGTCACCAAATTGGCTCGTAAAGCACGTGAATTAAACAAGGTCTTCCAACTACACCAGAGTGTTCTCAACACGCTGGCGGAATGCAACAGCCTGTTGCGCAGCCTGATCGGTGACGATAGGCAGAAATAATACGCAAGAGTGTCATGTTGGAATGGGTTCCTGTAGGCAATTGCCCGCGGGAACCCATTCCAGCATGACACTCTTGCGCGGAATCCACTTGTTCACAAGAAAGTGACCCCTTGTAGCGATGTGCGTCTATGCGGCGCAGTGGAGTATTGGCAGTATGAGTACATGTCCTTATTGCGGGGCCGAGATACGGCCAGGTGATAATTTTTGCTTGAGCTGTGGCAGACCTTTAGCGGTTCCCAATGCTCCTTCTGCACCAGAGGCAGAAGAGGCTACGATGCTGGGTAGCCCACTCCCAGTCGCTACCCCCAATGCTAACCAGCAACAAGATAGTGGTTACGAAGGAGCCACGATGATGGCTCCGCCTCATGGCAGAACGGTCGAAAACCCTGGTCATTTTGTGCTCAGCTCCTATAGAGGGAAAGAAATTCAGAACGGGACATCGTATGGGTTGGATAAAGTCGTGACTACGATTGGCCGTGCGCCGGAAAACGACATTGTCCTGCTGGATGAGGGTAAGGTCATTTCGCGCTACCATGCTACCGTGCGCTATGAGAACGGAACCTACCATCTGATTGATAATGGCAGTTCGAATGGCACGAGCGTGAATGGGCAACAGGTTGATAAACAGTTGCCACGCCCACTCCAGGATGGCGATCATGTCACCGTTGGCGATTATGAACTGGTCTACTATGCCCCCATTAGCGTTTCCAGTGAGGCGACAATGATTGGCATTAGTCCGGCGCATAATTTTGCAACTGTTGCTTTTGGCGATCAGCAGGAAGAACCGAACGAAGGTGGCACCGCTACCTGGAACTGGGATCAAAACAGGGTGCAGCAAATGCAACAAGCAAATATACAACCTGCCTCCTCTGTGTACGTGCCGGAGTATGTGTCAGAGCCTGATACTCCTTCTGCTGTAGCGGACAACAACAATGCATCGCAACAACCTGCCATCCCAGTACAATCCGACGCGTCCGCAATGGGAGTTCCACCACCACCGCCCGCTGTTCCTACAGGCGCTGCCACAGGAGTAACTATGCAACGTTTTACGCATCTTGCCCATCCGCTACCGGACATCGCCGCTTTGATCAGTGCCGTCTCGGCCCTCAATGGCCAGGTCTCAGCACTGCAAGGGCAGCTTCACGCTGCCGACGCCGCCACGCAGGAGCATCAGACGGAGGTCAGTGAAACGGCTCTACAGTTGCGGGATGGTATGCGTCAGGTTTCGGAGCAGGTGAATACTATGGTGGCTGATGGCAACCAGAGCCGTGAGGCAGTCCATTGGGATCAGTTACAGTCGTTGCTACAAGATGTGATCAGAAACCCGCGTGATATCGACAATGCCCGCTCTTTTGCCGATAAAGCTGCTGATGTCAATATGGTTTTGCAGAAATACGACGCTCTCCTGCAAGCACTCGCACAATGCAATAATCAGTTGCGCAGCTTGATCGGGGAGGAAGGAGCGTAGATGCTACCCGTGATATCCTGTTGTTTGTCGATAACGAGACATCTGTGTTATGCTTGCTCCAATGATAAACAATACATTCAGGAATAGGTTCATGCAAGCTTCGAGCTATGACGCGATTATTATTGGTGCAGGCTTAGGCGGATTACTCAGCGCGGCACAGTTGGTGCAGCGTAAGAAGCGTGTAGTGGTGTTGGAGCGGTTGCCGCATAGCGGAGGTCGCTTCACCGCCAAGACATTTCAAGGGGTGCAGGTAAGTACCGGGGCAGTGCATATGGTTCCCTTTGGCAGTAGCGGTGTGCTGGCAAGGATGCTGCGCCATCTGCATATTCCCCATCATTTTTTTGATGCCGATGTTTTTGCCTCTTTTCATGTCCACGGCAAGCAGGTGCGCTCACGCGGCTTGCTGGGCGTCTTCAAGTTTCTGGGGCCGCGTCAGTTTTTCTGGTTTACACGCGTAGGATACTTGATGTTCCTCCATACATTACCAATAGCGGAACGCGCCATGCCGTTCGATGCCTGGCTGGCTCGCCATATTGATGTCAAGCGTAATCGAGAGTTGGTCGCGTTCTTTGAGCGCATCTCGCGTTTTGCGCTCAGTCTGGAACTGCACCAAGTTTCTACCTTAGAGGTCGTTAATACTACCAAGAATATGTTTAGTTTCGGTGCTCCCGGTATTGTGCGTGGAGGGTGTGCTGCCTTAATAGGCGAGCTAGAGCAGCGATTGCGCGAAGAGGGAGCAGAACTTTGTTTGCGGCATGACGTGCTACACATTCTCGCGGAAGATGGTCATGTTAGCGGTGTGCGTGTACGTGATAAAGAGAGTGGCGCGGAAGTTGTGCTCTCGGCACCCGTGGTCGTTAGCGACATTGGGCCGCGTGCCACCGATGCCTTGTTGCATAATCGCCAAGTGACGCAGGCTCAGGTGCTCAAGCAACAACGTGCAGCAGCAGCCCAGCAAGAAGCTGCTGAGGGCGATGAACCGCAAGAAGCCATCGGACTCAAGGTACATATGCTCAGCGATGTGTCGTTGATTCCCCATAAAGGGATTATGTATTGCCTGGATACGCAGCGCATAGCCGGTATAGTGCAGCCTACGAACTGCGATCCGCGGCTGGCTCCCGCTGGAAAACACCTGGTCATCAGCTTCCAGGTGATGCAGAGTACCAACCTTGAAGAGGAGAAAGCACTGGCTCTAGCCGACTTGCGTATGCTGTTTGGCGAGACATTTGAGAAGCATTGTCGCATTCTGACGATCAGTGCTTATCGTGGCGAATGGCCGGTTAATCGCATTGCGCAAGGTGAGGATGTTGCTGCTGAAACCGCTGTCCAGGGTCTATACCTGGTGGGCGACGCGGTGAAGCCATCGGGTTATCTGATGGTAGAAGGTGTGGCGCAGAGCGTCAATCAGTTTCTCGACCTCTTCGACGCAAGCGAACAAGAGAAGGGAACTTCCGAGGCACCGCGCACACGCTCCCAGAGGAAGGATCGACCTCCGCAACGTAATGTCATTCCGCCGCCATCGCGCTTGAACGCACTGCGCTGGTTGTGGGAAGCACCCGGCAACTCCTGAAAGACCCGTTGGTGTCAGGGAGAAGTCGCTAGAAGAAAAATGGAAAACTATTGTGTCATATTATGTGATCAAAGGCGGCACTCCGCTCTATGGGGAAGTTCCCATCAGCGGAGCGAAAAATGCCGTCAGCAAATTGATTGTGGCCTCGCTTTTAACCAATGAACCTTGTGTGTTGCGCAATGTGCCGTTGATTGGCGATCTCGATCTCACTTTAGCCCTCTGCCGCGACATGGGCTCTCAATTTCACCTCGACGACCATACGCTCTCAATTTCTACCCCCACCATTCATAATTCCGTGGTATCAAGCAAGGTTGGTGGTCTGAATCGGATGGCTATTATCACGGTTGGCCCGTTACTACAGCGCTGCGGTGAGGCAGATATTCCCATGCCTGGCGGTGATCGTATTGGACTGCGACCCCTTGATTTTCATATTCACGGTCTGCAACAGATGGGGGCGGAGGTTTTTGAGCGCGACGGACGCTATCAATTCCGCACGTCCAAGCCGTTGCATGGCGCAACGATTCGTCTGCCCTTTCCCAGTGTCATGGCCACTGAAAATTTTCTTATCACTGCATCACTGGCGAAAGGGGTCACTTTTATAGAGAATGCCGCCCTGGAACCGGAGATCATCGACCTGATCAAGTTCTTGCAAAAAATGGGCGCGATCATTGAGATGAAGGTGGATCGGCGTCTCGTGATAGAAGGCGTGGATCGTTTGCACGCCGCTAGCCATACCTTGCTCGGTGATCGCAACGAGGCGGTTTCATTGGCGATTGCCGCCTATTTGACAAAGGGTACTATCTATTTACGCGGGGCGCAGCAGGACACCTTGCTGACCTTCCTGAATACGTTGTCTAAGATGCGCTTACGTTTCGAGATAGATGATGAAGGCATTCGTTTCCTGGGCGATGACCTCTTACTGCCACCCGCGATTGCTCTGGAGACGGATGTCCATCCGGGCTTTATGACCGATTGGCAGCAACCCTTTACCGTGCTTTTAACACAGGCTGATGGTATGTCGGTTATTCACGAGACAATCTATGAAGATCGTTTTGGGTATACCTCCACGCTGCAAGAGATGGGGGCGCATATTGGCCTCTATACGAAGTGTCTGGGCGAGGTGCAGTGTCGCTTCCGCGAAAAACAATATATTCATAGCTGTGTGGTGCGTGGTCCTACTCCGCTCAGAGGGACTCGCCTGGATATTCCCGATATTCGTGCCGGTTGCTCCTATATCCTCGCCGCCTTGTGCGCCCACGGCACCTCAGAAGTGTTCGGTATCGAGCATATCGAGCGCGGCTACGAGCACCTGGATGCCAAATTGAGGACGTTAGGGGCCCAGATAGAGTGTCTCCAGGAAGAGGATGTACTACTAGCTTAAGAAAAACATTGCGAACATATGTTACAATAGACATATTCTTGAGCTAAACGTAACGCGGATATCGGATAAAGGAGTTTTCTTATGCTTGCGTACATTGTAAATGCCCAGTCTATCACCATCACCACCAGTGAGATCGCCTATCTGGTGGTGGCTGCTATTGTCGGGATCATCGCGGAATTTATCGTTGGCTGGCGTCTCCCGCTTGGTTTTGTTGGGGCAATCATCGCCTCGCTCATCGGCATCTGGGTCTTCACCTATATCATTCCACTATCTATCTCTGGTGATCCAGTGATTTATGGAGTGTCTATCATCCGAACGTTAATTGGAGCAATTCTCTTTGTTATTATCTGGCATGCCCTGACGTATGGCGCGTGGCGTCGTCGTGGTCGCTATTATCGTCGCGAACGCCGCTCTCGCCGAGAGCGGTATTAGCATATGAGGATGCATTATTGTAGCTAATTGAGCATAAAGCACGTTTGTTTTAGGCAATTGTTTGCATCGTTGTATGTAGCTTTGGCCTGAAAAGCTGTTCATGGGTGGGATAATCTATTATAATAGGTAATACTATATCTCAATCTATGTGGCTACTCGAGCCTTGTGTTCTATATTACGAAAGTTTTCATACTAAAACAGACAGGGGGAAGGGCATGAATAACGAATACCCTATCATAGATGATGCTCAAACCATTGATGCAGAGCATAGTTTGGGTAATACTGACAGCTGGCGTGCTGTGCAAAAAAAACCTCTTTGATGCTGCTACTTGAGTCTTGGTTTGATGAAGACGAACAAGAGCAGCATGATACGTTGGAAGCTTTGAAGAAAGCCTTAGATGAAGATCGGCCTTCTGATCGGAAGCTGTTTGCATGAGCACGGTTATTCTTTTAGACACCGGTCTATTGGGCTTGATAACACATCCTCAAGCTTCAGAAATAGAAGCCTCAACTGGCCTTTTCTGAAAGCGGTGGCTGTTCCTCTCCATTATCTGGAAAAACCTCTGGCTCAGGTGGTAACTGCGTGCTGTAGTGAGCACTTTTCTCGTGGTCTTTACGGCCTGCTGAACGGAGCAGCACGAGCGACGAGCAGAGTATTACCACCGTCAAGGCCAGGGAGGCGATGACGAAGTAATGTGTTGCTGTCGTCGTATTCAAGAGCAAGAGAACCATGAGCGCGGGTAATGCAATGAGTATGTCCATATACTCATTATACTTACCCGCCCTAAATAACTCTGGGGGATGTTATCCCACCCAACTGGCACGCACTTCGCGTAATTGTTCGGAGGTCAGGATGCGGAAGAGGATGAGGAGATTCTCCAGGTCGTATTCCAAGCCAATAGAGTGTAACTCTTGCCGGATACGACCGAGCGCACTGATCTGTGCGGGCGTAATTAACCCATAGCTTACCAGGCTAGCCGCCAGCAACTGGTCAGGAGTGAGCAATTTAAACATTAAGAGAATTTCCCCAAGTTGATAATTCATATCTACGCTCCGTAACATTCGTTGAATGTTCAGAGCAACCTCCAAGCGATTTTGTGGTACCAGATGACCTTCGAGTAGGACGCTGCCCAGTGAGCGGGTAGCGCGTCCCTGATGTACCTGCGGTGGTTGCGCGGATTGCGGTGGTGGAGTTGGCATTGGCGGCAAGCTTTGCACAATATCGAGCAAGAGAGCAGTATCGGGCGTCTTTTGTGTTGGTTCAGGTAACGTAGTATTGGCCTTTACCACTGCTTGTATCTGTTCAGCCAATGTATTTCCCGTGCTCCCATTACTAGCTGGAGCATCGTTTTCGCTTTCCTCGGTTGGTGGCTCAGGTTCGATATAGAAAGGAACATTCACACCTTCGACTGGCATGGGGGGTGTGGTATTTTCGGGCGTAGACGGCAGCGGAGATGGTGCAGTCACCTGGGCTGGTGGCGTTGCTGGCTGAAAAGTTGGTGGCAAGACAGGTGACAAGGGAGTTGGCGGCATAGGTGATGGTGACAAAGGGATCGGTGCAACAGATGCCGCAATCGACATAAGTGTAGGCGAAGGTGAAGAAGTTTGTGCATTTGTAGTATGGGCATTCTTAGGATAGGTAGATTCATCGGAACGCCTGTTAGATGTATCACTTTGTCCAGCATTTATACGATCAGTGGGCATATCTTGAATGGGCGATGCCCGCATAGCTATGGTACTGATGGTGGGCGCATTGTTGGGGCGCACCGCCTGCTGCATACTGCTTTCTGCTTGAAAAAGATAGCTGGGGGTAGCAGGGGATTCCTGGGAGATATTTTCTCCCGTAGGTGGATGCTGTTCTTGCAGCATGCGGGATAGTTGTGCTAGACCAGACTCCTTTGGCAGGCCACCTTCATTGGTGGGTCGCGTATCTTGTCCTTGGCTAGTGCGATAAGGGTTAGGAGCAGATGCAGGGGTAGCGTTTATAGCGTCAGGTGTCGCCGACGGTGTACTATTACTGGCAATTTGGGCTGTACGCGCTGACCATGGTATTTCCTGGCTCGGTTGCTCTCGCGTGGGGGGGAATTGACTATTCCCACTGCTGCTATCACGGGTGGCACTCCAGGTACGTTGATTGGGATAGATGACCGCTCGAATCTTATCTGTCTGATGCGGGTTAGATGTCCTGGCAGCCTCTAGCGGAGAAGAGGGAGAAGAAACTGTCGGCTGCGGAGGAGTGGAGAGTGTGCTGGTGGTGCTGGAACCAACAGGAGATGGATTGTTGGGAGTACGCTGTACCGCGGGAACAGGCATAGTAGCTTGTGTACCAGTTGGCGTTTGTGTATGTGCGCTAGCAGTGAGCCGCGACATGGCACCGGTATTGGAGACGGCTATACGGGAGCGGATGGCATTGACCATATTCATAAGGCCCAGCATCCCATCAACTTCCATGTCAGCCTGCACTGTATGTGCTCGCTCGTCCGGTTCCTCTAAGGTAGGGCCATAGCCAGCGATATTTGTACAATGGAAGCTCAGTACTTGCACGCCACGTCCGCGACGCTGTGTATCCAGGGCGACCCAAAATTCACGTCTTGCGGCGGCGGCTTGCGCCAGGTTGACCAGAACGAGCCGTACAGGATAGCGTGCGATGGCATCAAATACTTCGACCGCTGTGCGAGCAGTATGAATTTCGTAGCCCGCGAGCTGCAATTCACTGTTCAGCAAGGCGACAAGCTGCTGATCGCGCTCAAACAGAAGAATATGCGGCCCACCTGTGCTAATATTCATATTCATGCTCCCTCTTGAGGTGGTATGTGTCCATGCTCTGGCAGGGGAGGTTGCATTATGGTTGGCCGTTGGCGAAGCTTCACCGGCTGGTTGCCTGCTAGACCCTGCTGTATAATCCATGAATATCCGCCTGTGGGTCCCTCCGCCTTCTAGGCGGGGGCGGAAACAGGCGCTCCTTTCAGGCTGGTTGGGGGCAGAGAAATCCTCGCCCCTTGATGATAAGCATACCCATCGCTGCGATGTAGAAGCCGACAATAGCGATGTGGGACATCCGTGACTTTCCTGTGCGAGGTCGCGATGGTAAATGTCCCTGCCGCTTTGACCGTTACCCGCCCCACATGCGTCCCTGCACACTTGAGTCGCTCGGGAACCACCGCCCGCACCAGATCGCCGGTCTGGTAGCCAAAGTAGCACTTGCGCCTCTGACGGTGGCCGGTCGGAAAGCCCAGAGCGTTGGTGTTGCACATCTTGCGTCTGCCACGCCCCTCAGCTTGGATCAGCACAGGAACCACCTCCGCGGTGTGAAGCCGCTCTGGCGTCGAGGCTCCAATGCAAGCCGCATCCACCCAGTGCGTTTTGGATAAACCCCGGCTCACCCGGTTGGACTTGGTACGACCACCAGAGCCAATTTCCAAGGGAAGGCTGGTCGCCCGCAGACGCCGAAACAGTTCCCACCTCGTTGCATTGACGGCGGTGGCATCTTTGAGCGGGGCTTTGGCCTGTGCCAGAATGCGAGCCAGCCGCTTCTCATCGTGAAGCAAAAACTCCTGGATATCCTGTGTCCCCTTTTTCCGGTTGCAGGGTTCGCAGGCCAGAGCCAGATTCGACACCCGATCAGTGCCGCTCCGCGCTCGGGACACGATGTGCTCCACCTGCAAGGGGACGTTGTGCGCCCCACAATAGGCGCATGTCCTGTTCCACTTGGCGAGCTGGTACTCGCGGATTTCGTATCCGAGCAGGGTTCCCTGCTGATAGGCTATGCCAGCGATTTCAGGATGCTCCAGGTGTTGCAGATCGAAGCGCACCAGTTCCTGAGAGAGGACAGCAATATGAGCCATGCGACGCAGACGTGCTACCCAGGTCAGGATGTTGGCAACCCGACTCAAGAGCGACGGGGGAAGCCAGCTCGCACGGCGACGCCGATTGTGGAAGCGGGGAGCCCGGTACCTGGTCTGGCGGGAACGTCGGCCCCTGCGCACGCCCCGACGTTTGTCCAATGCTTTCTTGATCTCGGCTCCCCGATGGCTCAGTTCCGCCGCCCACACCACTTCACCGGTCGCATCATCAACCAGTGCGAGCCCGGTGGTCTTGGCTCCAGGGTCAATCTTGAGACGCAGGGGCATGGGCGTGGGTTGGAGAGTCCTGTTCTTGAGCATCAGGGTGAACGGGTACCTCCTGTAGACGGCGGCCTTCCCTGCTTTGAGGAGCAGGCGTGCTCGCCCCGGATGCACCGGGGAAAGCTGCTGCTGATCAGTATCAATGACAAAGACTTTTGACATGCGTTGGGTCCTTTGTTTTTGTACCCTCGCGGGCCTCTGGTTGCCCAGGTAATGCTCACCTCGACAAGGTTCTGGAGCGGTTTGTTGGACAGAGCACCGGGTTCACCTCTACCCCTTCTTAACTCTGCCCCGTAGTGGTCTGGACTGGTGAAGCATCCAGACGTACCTGTTGACATTGGTCGTGCCGCATTCGCTCCGAACGTAGGTTGTGTTTCAAACCTGAGTCTGCTCAAGTTTGGGCCTGGAAGTCGAGCTTCCAAGCCCCAGCGTGCCATGGCACGCTGGGGGTACTTGACTATGTTCGTTTCTCCATCGTATCTTTATGAGCGTGGTACGCTGTCGTTTCATCAATCTTATTTTTCCCTGGCGATAGCCAAAATATGTGAGAGATTGCCACGAATAGGGAGCCAACCGCCCTGGAAGCCCCACCTTACGCCTTACGCCTTACGCCTTCGACCTATACTGGGCTAGTATAGCATACATTTCTCGCGACATGATAGTTAACGGTACCATTGACATATGCTAGTGCAAGCGTTACAAGTTTATTAAGAGGTTTGGTTGGTAGGAAGTCGTGCCGCCTTTGACAACACAGCTTCCTACCAACTGGTGAAGAGGCGAGCCGCCCCTCACAAAAGCCCAGCATAGCCTACTGTTTAGTATATTAAAGGAGTACATTGCATTATGAGCCAACCAACACCTTCCGTCACCCATCGTTCTGTTATTGCGCTGATGACCGACTTTGGGGTAGGAGACGGCGATGTGGGAGTGATGAAGGGAGTCATTACCGGGTTAAGCCCTGACACGCATATCATTGATATAACGCACGCTGTTGCGCCACAAAATATCCCTTCCGCCGCCTGGATATTGGCGGCCAGCTATCGCTACTTTCCCAAAGGAACGGTCTTTGTCTGCGTCATCGATCCAGGCGTTGGTAGTAGTCGCGGTGCTATCGCCGTGCATGCAGGGGATTGGTATTTTGTCGGCCCGGATAATGGACTGTTCAGTTATGTCTATGCTGAACAACATGTGTACCAGGCTGTGGCCTTAACGAATGCAGCTTATCACCTGCCGCAAGTCAGTTCGACGTTCCATGGCCGTGATATTTTCGCACCCGCGGGTGCGCATCTGGCTCGTGGTGTTGCTCTGCATGAACTAGGCCCAGCACTCGCTTTGGACACGCTGATACGCCTTGAGTCCGCTACTGCTATACGCCATGGCTCGCGGATCGAGGGGCATATTTTGCACGTCGATAACTTTGGCAATCTGATCACCAATATTCCACTTTCGCTAGTACCCGATATATTCAGTAGTGAAACGGTGAAGGTCGTGTTTCCTTCGGGCGCAACTCTGGAACGGCGCAGACGATTCTTTGCCGATGGTCCAGATGATGGACGCCCCTTTATCTACGGTGATAGTTCTGGCTATATTGGTATCGCCGTAAGAAACGGTAATGCTGCCACTACGTTGGGCATTGGACTGGGAACAGCTATGACTTTCGCCATAACGGAAAAATAGGCTGTGTGGCACGGCACCTTGTTGCAGTCATCTCAGCCGATTACACAGTTTGCGGTCTTCACAAAGACTTCACACTCTCTACCCGTAAAGCACGTTCTTACCCTTGACAGGGGCTTATCTGTACGGTATGCTACCAGTAACCAGCAATGTTTTGAGCTTGGCTAGGACACGAAGACGTAGGTTAGTAGTGGGGCCAGAGGATACCCTTTGGGGCATCAGGGTGGCTCGTTTCGTACCTGAGGATGATCTTGATCGAAACTGAAAGGAAACATTGAAACATTGCAGGAGCATCAAGATGGTGCATGCGACAACTTTATACGGAGACATCCTCTGCAACGTAGGAATGGGCTGGTTTTTTTCGCTCGATGTGTCGAGTAAGAAGCCAGCCCTTTTGGACTCATCTCTTCTGAACGTTCGTGAGCAGTTGTAATACAGTGAAGCTACATACTTCACTCACTCGTCATTACCATATAGATAGCCCGATCATATAGTGCGTTTTTCCTGCTGTTAGGGATGAACAGGGAGAGGTATTCTTTCACTGGCATCTGTGGCAGTACACAACAGAGAGAGGGTAAACATGGACCTGGTGAAGCGGTTAGAAGAATATCGGGACCGTGAGCGAGGACTTTTGTGGGAAGGAACGTTTGCTCAGTACTTTGAAGTTGCTTCAAAGAAGCCAGAGGTGAGCAGACTTTCCCATGAGCGCATTTATCATATGATCAAGGATGCAGGGGTTGAAACCACCCACACGGGTGAGCAACGATACAACTTTTTCAGCCAGGAAATCTTCGGCATAGAAAAACCACTGCAACAGATTGTTGACTACTTCCACTCCGCAGCCCAGCGTCTCGAAGTGCGCAAACGCGTGCTGCTCCTGATGGGCCCGGTCGGGGGTGGTAAATCAACAATTGTGTACCTGATCAAACGTGGCTTGGAGGCATACAGTCGCTCCGAAGAAGGGGCGATCTACGCGATTCGCGACTGTCCCATGCATGAAGAGCCTCTCCATCTCATCCCCAACGATTTGCGACCGGATGTCGAAAAAGAATTCGGCCTCTACATTGAAGGTGACTTGTGCCCACACTGTCGCTATATGATCGATAATCAATATCGTGGGCGTATTGAAGACGTGCCAGTCAAACGCATTACCTTTAGCGAGAAATATCGCGTGGGCGTGGGAACATTCACGCCGTCCGATCCGAAATGTGTGACCGGCGATACTCTGGTTCTCACCGAGAACGGTCTACAAACGATGGAGGATATCTACCTCCAATTGCCCAACAAACCACGCGAAGATGAGTTTGTTCCTTATGAGACAACTATCCTGGGTATTGATGGCCCCGAAAAGGCCAGCAAGTTCTACTGTGGTGGGTTCCAGCCTATCTATGAAGTCGAGACGAACCTGGGCTATACTATTCGTGGCACGGCTAACCATCCCTTGCTGACCATGCTACCCGGTGGTGAGTTAACCTGGACGAAAATTGGCGAATTACAGCCAAATAGTTATGTGGCGTTAGCTCGTGGAAGCCGTGTCTTTGGGCAGAGTGTCACGTTGCCAGAGAGTTTCTACCCGTTGCCACAGCAGCCGCGCACGATGACGCCGGAATTAGCCTACTGGCTTGGTCTATTGACAGCGGAAGGCAGCGTTACGCCGTATGAGACATGGTTTGTGAACTCTTCTCCTATGCTCATCGATCGTTTTGTTGAATTGACGCGCACCCTCTTCGGTTTGGAGGCAGTACCGCATCGCAAGGCCGAGACATATAACTACAACATCTCTATCAGCAGCAAGGCACTGAGCACCTGGCTGCGCAGTGAATTGGGTATTGCTCGTGGCTCACATGCAAAAACGGTTCCTGCTACGGTACTTGCCAGTAGCCAGACGGATATCCTGGCCTTCCTGGAAGGGCTTTTCTGGGGCGATGCGACGATTCGTGGCAACAAATCTGGCTCAAACACCTTTAAGTACACCAGTAAATCTCGCAAACTCACTCGACAGGTTCATGTGCTACTGTTGAACCTGGGTGTAATTGGCTCATTCTGGAGCCATGAGGACAAGGGTGAGCTATATTACAATGTTACCTTGCGTGGCGACCAGGTGCTTGACCTGGTTGAGCTGATACCTTCGCTACGCAATAAGGCAACATCTCCATTACGCGAGACGCGCAGCGAAAAGACAAACTACGATCATTTGCCACACGGAACATCGTTGCTGCTGAGCCACGGTGGTGATGGCTACCTGGCTCGTATCCTTGCTGGGGATCGGCAACTCTCGTATAATCGCGCACGAACCGTCCTATTAGAAAAACCAAAGTTGGCGCATAGTTCGCTTGCGACACTGGTACAGCAAAACTACCTTTGGCTGACCGTGCGTGAAGTGCGTGCCGCTGGCATCGAACCGGTATATGACCTCCTGGTACCTGGGACACACTCGTTTGTGGCCGATGGCTTTGTACAGCACAATAGCCAGGATATAAGTGAATTAGTTGGAGGTATAGACTTATCAACTATTGGTGAAGTGGGAGTTGAAAGCGATCCGCGTGCCTATCGTTTCGATGGTGAACTCAATATCGCAAATCGAGGGGTTATGGAGTTCGTGGAGATGCTCAAGTGCATTTCGGGCAATTCACTCGTATTCACACATTACGGGCTTCGACGACTCGATTCCTTCGCGCAATCCGACCATCCAGTAGGTGAATCGCGAGAGATTGCGGTACAACTTGCCAGTAGCACCGGCATAGAAACAGCCGCACATCTCTACCATGCCGGTATCAGTCCGACGAAACGCATCACTACACGCCGTGGCTTCATCTCAGAAGGCACCTTTGAACATCGTATCCAGGTAGTGAACGATGAAGGCGTTCAGGTCTGGCGGAGACATGACGAACTCCAGCCTGGCGATTGGGTTGTTTTGCAAAAAGGGCAGAACCTCTGGGGTCAGGATGTGGAGATTGATTGGCAACCGAACCGTCTTAAACAGGCAAAACCTATCCAAGTTCCTGAGCGCATGACGCCTGAATTGGCACGCTGGCTGGGCTACCTCGTTGCAGAAGGTGATGCCCGACCCGACGGAGTAGTACGCTTTACGAATAGCGAAGCGGAGTTACGAACAGACTATACTCAATTGACACAGCAACTCTTTGGGATCACACCACGGCAATATCCAGCGGTGGTACAACTTAGTAGTGTAGCTCTGGCCAATTTCCTAGTATACCTCGGCTTCAAAACAGGGGCTTACAACAAAGACATTCCCTGGTCAGTCTTGCAATCATCACGCGAGTCTATACTGGAATTCCTGACAGGTTACTTCGCGGGTGATGGCACCGTCAATCTGGGCGGACGGCTATCCTGGACAACAGCTTCTGAGGAACTGGCGCGGCAACTCCAGATTGTATTGCTCAACCTCGGTGTTGTTAGTCGTCGTGTGCAAACGCATCAGCGTGCTGGAGATTATTGGAGTATCACAGCCAGTGGTGAGGATGCTGACCGATTGGCTGTGCAGATGCGTCTCTTGCCAGTACGGAAACAGTTCACCTACGAGAAACGCCGTGCGGAACAGCCACGAACCGGGCGTGCTGACGTTCTACCTCATACGGAAGGCTATTGGACGGCTATCTCTGATGAACTGCAACGTGTAGCGATGGTACGTGCGATGGAGGCCAATGGGACTGGCTATCGTGGGCGTACAGGCGCATACCAGATACTGGGAGAGGATTATACCAACCTGCATATGTTGCGTACCGGTACAAATACTTGCACTCGCGAGATGGCGACGAAAGTGTTGGGTAAGCTTGAAGGATGGGTTGAGCCGCCCACTGGCCTCAGTACACTGCTCAATCCGGCCCTGTTCTATGATGAGATTGTCTCCATTGAAGAGAGCGAGGCTGATTGCTGGGACTTCAACGTCCCAGGCTCGAACACGTTTATCGCCAATGGTTTGATCAATCACAACTGCGATGAGAAATTTCTCTACGTTTTGCTCACGCTCAGCCAGGAACAGAACATCAAAACTGGACGTTTCAGCATGATCTACGCCGATGAGGTCGTCGTCAGCCATACCAATGAACACGAATATCAATCGTTCGTGGGAAATAAGAAGTCGGAGGCTTTGCAAGACCGCATCATCCTGGCCAAGGTACCGTACAACTTGCGTGTCTCCGATGAGGTTAAAATCTACGAGAAGCTGCTCAAGCAGAGCTCGTTGCAAAACGTGCATATCGCGCCGTCCACCTTGCGTACTGCCAGCATCTTTGCCGTACTGACGCGCCTGGAACCGTCGAAGAAGGCAGGCATGAGCCTGATGAAGAAGCTGCGCCTCTATGATGGCGAAGATATCGAGGATTTCAAGCAGAAAGACCTCAAAGAACTGCAAGATGAAGCGGTACGCGAAGGCATGGACGGTATCTCACCGCGCTATGTCATTAACCGCCTTTCAAATGCGCTCATCAAGCAGGGCGTGACCTGCATCAACCCCATTGATGCTTTGCGTGCTCTGCGTGATGGACTCGATCAGCACACCAGTATTACGCGTGAGGAGCGTGATCGCTACCTGAACCTCATCAGCGAGGCACGCAAAGAGTATGACGATCTGGCGCGGAAAGAAGTGCAGCGGGCCTTTGTCTACTCCTACGAGGAGTCGGCGCGGACACTGTTGAATAACTACCTCGACAATGTCGAAGCGTACTGTAATAAAACCAAGCTACGCGACCCCATCACCGATGAAGAGATGGAGCCAGACGAGCAGCTGATGCGCTCCATTGAGGAGCAAATCGGTATTACCGAGAACGCTAAACGATCCTTCCGCGAAGAAATCCTCATTCGCATCTCATCGCTGGCACGTAAGGGTTTGACCTTCGATTATACCAGCCATGAGCGTTTGAAAGAGGCCATTGAGAAGAAGCTGTTTGCCGACTTACGGGACGTGGTGAAGATTACCACTTCCGCACGAACACCGGATAAGGAGCAACTGCGTAAGATCAATGAAGTCGTGAGCCGTCTGATGGCGGAACATGGCTATTGCGAAGTCTGTGCGAACGAGATTCTGCGCTACACAGGAAGCTTGCTCAACCGCTAATGACTGTAGGGGCGCAATATCCACATCCAGAGATGCTGGTATTGCGCCTTCTCCATTTATTATGCAATACAAAGGAGTGTGCTGGATGTCTGTCTCTCAACATGATTGGTCGTTGCATCGCAAAGGGCAAATCGACCAGGAGCGTCACAAAGAGAAGATCCGTGAAGCGATCAAGAAAAATTTAGGCGAAATCGTCAGTGAAGAGAGCATCATCCTTTCCGATGGCACGAAACGAGTCCGTGTCCCCATTCGCTCCCTCGACGAATACCGTTTCCGCTACGATCCCGGTCGCCAGCAACACGCTGGCCAGGGCAATGGCAAAAGTAAAGTTGGCGATGTTGTCGCCCAGGAGCCACGCCCCGGCAAGGGCAAGAAGGGCGATGCCGGCAAAGAGGCCGGACACGACTACTACGAAGCCGAAATCTCCATGGAAGAACTGGCGGCCATGATCTTTGAGGACCTGGGGCTGCCCAATCTGGAGCAAAAACGCCAACAAGAAATGCAGACCGAGTCCGTGCGCTTCACCGATGTGCGTAAGAAAGGCCCCATGGCCAACCTGGATAAAAAGCGTACTATCTTAGAGAACATGAAGCGCAACGCTGCCAAAGGAGATGCCAAATTCCAGGATATCAAATCGGAAGACTTGCGCTTCAAAGTGTGGGAACCCACGATTAAATATCAATCCAATGCAGTTGTTATAGCAATGATGGACGTAAGCGGGTCAATGGGTGAATTCGAGAAGTACATTGCCCGTAGCTTCTACTTCTGGATGGTGCGTTTCTTGCGAACCAAGTACAACAATGTACAGATCGTCTTTGTGAGCCATCATACCGAAGCGAAAGAGGTCACGGAGGAAGAATTCTTCCACAAGGGTGAGAGCGGTGGTACACAGGTCTCCTCTGCCTATGAACTGGCGTTGCAGATCATCAAAGAACGCTATAACCCGGACGACTGGAACATCTATCCCTTCCACTTCTCCGATGGCGATAACTTGCCGTGGGATAATGATCGCTGTGTGCAGTTGGTCACGAAGCTGATGGAACTTTGCAATATCTTTGGCTATGGCGAGATCCGCGAGGGACATTATCGCTCGCCCAGCACATTGATGGGAGCTTACAACAAGATCTCCGACAAGAAGTTTACTGCCGTGACTATCTCGGACAAGAAAGAGGTCTATCCCGCCCTGCGAAAATTCTTCGCGCAGCGCGATACCGTACCCGCACACTAATATACCAAAAACAGTAGGCTACAAGATAGATTGAGTACACGTATGTATCCCTACGAAGGAGCCTCCACATGGCCGACAATGATATCGAACGTTTACGAGACTCGATAGAATGTGCTTGGGAGGAAGCCCAAAAATTTGGCCTCGATCCTTTTCCCACGCATTTTGAGCTGGTTCCAGCCAGCATCATGTATGAATTTGCCTCGTATGGCTTGCCTGGCCGTTTTAGCCATTGGACGCATGGGAAGTCCTACTATCGGCAAAAGATGCAATATGACTTCGGCTTGAGCAAAATCTACGAGATGGTGGTGAACACCAATCCAAGTTATGCTTTCCTGATGGAGATGAACGACCGCTTACAGAATACGTTTGTGGCCGCGCATGTCTTCGGCCATACCGATTTTTTCAAAAACAACGCCTACTTCCAGAACACCTCACGCCGCATGATCGACAAGGTCAGCATTCATGCCGAACGCGTTACCAAATACGAGTTTGATCACGGGAAAGCTGAGGTTGAACGCTTCCTCGACGCGGCCCTCTCGATTCAAGAGCATGTCGATTATAACCTGCTACTGCGCAGTGATGACGCTCCACAGAAAGAGGAGAAAAGGACTCACCCCTCCAGCGAGTACGACGACCTGTGGGGATTAGATAAAAAAGCGAAAAAAGCAGAGGAAGAGCGAGAACTACGGCGAGCAGGGAAACCGCCAAAGTTCCCGGAGAAGCCAGAGAAGGATATTCTGCTCTTTTTAATGCGCTATGCCCCCCATCTGCAACCGTGGCAGCGCGACCTGATCGAGATCGTGCGCACAGAAATGCTCTACTTTGTGCCGCAGATGCAGACAAAGATCATGAATGAGGGCTGGGCCTGCCTCACAGGAGATAGCCTTGTCCTGACCGAACGTGGCCTATTGCGCTATGATGCTTTGCACGCGTTATTGGCTCAAGGACAACCTGTAACGGTAGGTAGTGGCAATGGTGGGCGAGATACTATCACTGATCGGCACATGCGGCGCAATGCACCGACCGTGCGTTTGCGTACACGTCGTGGCTTGGTGTTAGAGGGGGCCGAGGAGCATAAACTGAGCATTGGAGAGGATCAATGGATCGCACTAAAAGATGTGCAGGTGGGCCAGCGCATTCCTTTGAGCGTTGGCGACAATCTCTGGCCTGAGCAGTATGTGCCTATAACGCAGCCAGCTCAAGTAGTTTCGCCCACTGTCGCGGACGTGGCACTTGCTGCCGAAGTGGGCGTGCATACTGTGTATCGTTCGTTGGGAGGGAAGACCAGTTTTGCCAAAGGGCGCATCGCCAGTGCCATTGAGCAAACCGGCTATACTTTTGGCTCGTCGGGTAAGCCGTTATACAGCTACCGCTTGCCTCTGGTGACTCCAACGCATGTCACCGAACCATTCGCTGAATTTCTTGGCTACCTCATTGGTGATGGTAATATCCACAGCGCGAAGAATGCTATTGGCTATACCACCGGCGACCGTGAGTTAGCTGATCGCTATGCCGCGTTGGTGACAACATTGTTTGCTATTGAGCCAACTGTGTGCTGGGACGACAGGACGGCCAATGGCAAAGGTGGTCGATGGCGCGTCGTCTTCTACTCTGCCAACGTGCTTGACCTCCTCCAATCGTTAGGCATTGATCTGAAAGCTAAGGCAGCGCAGAAACGCATTCCAGATGTCATTTTGCGTTCACCCAAAGCTGTCGTGAGTGCGTTCTTACAGGCGTACTTTGATTGCGATGGCTGTGCATCGGTGAAAGAAGGCGTGATTTTATCAACTTTCAGCGATGATATCGCGCAAACATTGCAGATTTTGCTGTTGAACTACGGCATCCTGACACGTCGTTATGGGCCAAATATACGGATACAAGGTAATAGTACACGTATCTTCGGCGCGGAAATTGGTTTTGGCCTTGCCCGTAAGCAAGAAAAGTTGGCACAATACCTGGCGAACCATCGTGTGTTCAAGCGAGAAAATCCGACAGATGATGTTATCAGCGTGGAGCATGGCATAGCCGATGTGTATGATATCACCGTTGATCGCACGCATTGTTATGTCGCCAACGGTATGCTGCACCACAATAGCCTCTGGCATTCCAGAATCATGCGTCAGTTAGCCGAACGCGGCATCATTTCAGACTCCGAAGTATTGGAGTTTGCCCAGTTGCACTCAAGCGTACTATCGCCGTCGCGTACCTCGCTTAATCCTTACTACCTGGGTTTCAAGATGCTTGAGGATATTGAGCGACGTTGGGATAGCCCCACCACGGAAGAGCAGGAAAGATTAGGTCGCAAGGTCGGCATGGGCCATCAAAAAATCTTTGAGGTGCGCGAACTGGACAACGATGTCTCGTTCTTGCGCAATTACCTGACTGAGGACTTGATCAAGGAGCAGGACCTCTATCTCTATAAGAAAGAGGGGGATGAGTGGGTCATTGCCGAAAAGAACTGGGAAAAGGTACGCGATGGTATTGTTGCCAGCATGACCAACTTTAGCTACCCTTACCTGGTGATTGATAACGGTGATTATCGCGGGAACCGCGAACTCTATATCAAGCACCTATTCGAGGGTCAGGAACTCGATATGGTCTATGCCGAGAAGACGCTCCAGCACGTCTACACCATGTGGGGCCGCCCCGTCCATCTGGAGACCGTCTTCGAAGGCAAACGCATCCTGCTCACCTACGATGGCGAGCGCAATAGTAAGAGTACATTGGAGAAGTAGAGGTTTTTTGTCATTCCCGGCTCTGATGATACTGTTAAGAGGCAACTTTGCGGTTGCCTCTCAGTGCATTTACATGACGGAATACGGACTATTGACTTTTTTCATGTTTTAGATTACAATTCTTATACGATAAGAATTATGTAAATATGATTGCTTGATTTAGGATTTGTCTCGCTTAGAAACTATAAAGTTTTTCCTGTTAAGAAAGTTTCAGTGACGAACGATACAAAAAAGAGGCATAGACGTTTCAGGAGAAGTGGCAGGTCGCGAATACCTTAAAAAGATATATCCTTTGACATATTAGATGCATAGTTGCCTGTTTTGCATATATTTTTCGTATCATCTCAATAATTCGGGGAAAGAAAAACAGAACCTCTGACGAGGCAGTGTTGTTAAGAAGAGAGAAGGGGATGATGGCAAAACGGAAGAGACGCATACAGCTCACGTCACGAGAGACCAAGAG
>JBPCJY010000096.1:0-22891 GCA_051004815.1 Ktedonobacteraceae bacterium | reverse complement strand
GATCAGAGTGGTGCAATCTTGCTGTATGGTGTACACTAGACATGAGCAATTATGCAAACAGGTAGTCAAAAGGAGGAACATATGGCAGCCGATAGATCAGCAATCAGCGATGGGCTGTATATGACGGAGGAGCAATACCTGGCTCTGGATGAGGCAACCGACGGCAATTATGAGTTTTATGATGGATTTGTGGTCATGTTGTCTCCACCTTCTTCTGCCTACGACGCGCACCCGATCATTGACATGGCAGGAGGAAGTATTGCTCATTCGGCACTCTGCGCACGTCTCACATCCCTGATTGACCAGGCTCTCACAGATGGTCCTTGCCTTGTGCATACCAGTGATGTCAAGGTAAAGGTAACATCGCCAGGCCACTACTTTCATCCAGATGTGAGCGTTGCCTGTGGCGAGGAGACCGGCCAAATGCTCAATAATCCGATCGTCGTGATCGAAGTCCTATCACCCCTCACAGAGAAGCGAGATCGCATCTCAAAGTTCAATACGTATAAGACACTGTCCTCAGTGATGGAATATATGCTAGTTGGCAGCAAATTCAAGGAGATTATAGTCTTCCGACGAGAGAGCAACTGGCGCCCGTACTATTATCGCGCGGGAGATGTCATTGAACTCACCAGTATTGCTGTAAGTTTCCCATTCGATGCTGTCTACCGACGCATTGAACTGGCCTGACCGGGCAACCAAACAGGTTCCTCCTTTACATTTCCCTCCTTACCCCTTATGATTGCTCAAAACACGTAGATGGGGAGTAGCAACAAATGATCACCGTGACTGGCGATACGCAGCGCATACAGCATCACCTCAAGGCCTTCGATTTCAAAAACCTCTTTGTGGAAGAACTTGGCTGGGATATCTTGAAAGAACCGCCCCTTTCTATCACGATAGATGCCTACAGCTACACCTTGCGACCACTGGTGGAAAAGCGCGGCGTCAAAGCCTACATCTGCGACCCCGATCAGCAGGGCAAGATACCTGCTGATGCCACATTGCGGAAGATCGAACGTGAGGTCACCAAGCACGCCTACGAGCACATCCTCATCTTTATCGATACAGTACACGAAAACCAGGCGTGGCAATGGGTGAAGCGCGAAACGGGCAAGCCCCTCGCCGCTCGTTACGAACGCCTGCACAAACAGCAATCTGGCGAGCGGCTGGCCCAGAAGCTCTCACGACTGGCCTTTAGCATCAGCGAAGAGGAACAACTGCTCACCGCTACCGTCAGTGGGCGCGTGCGTTCGGCCTTTGACGTGGAGCGCGTCACCAAGAAATTCTATGACCGCTTCAAGGTAGAACACGCTCGCTTCCTGGCCTTCATCGATGGCATCACGGCACAGACCAGTCGCGAATGGTATGCCTCGCTCATGCTCAACCGCTTGATGTTTGTCTACTTCATCCAGCGCAAGGGCTTTCTGGGCACGACGAGCGCGAACAAGCTGGATGGCGATACCAACTACTTATCCCATCGGCTGCATATGGTGCAGGAGCAGGATGGGCAGGACAACTTCCACTCGTTCTATCGCTATTTCCTGCTCAAGCTCTTCCATGATGGTTTGAGTAAGCGCGAACATGCGCCAGCACTGGAAGCGTTGCTGGGCAAGATACCCTACCTCAATGGCGGTCTCTTCGATGTGCATGAACTGGAACGCGCCAACCCGGACATCAACATACCGGACGAGGCCTTTGAGCAACTCTTCGCCTTCTTTGACGAATTCGATTGGCACCTGGATGATCGCCTTTTAAAGCAGGATAACGAGATCAACCCCGATGTGCTGGGCTACATCTTCGAGAAATATATCAACCAGAAGCAGATGGGAGCCTACTACACCAAAGAGGACATTACCGACTACATCGGCAAGAACACCATCATCCCCTACCTGTTCGATGCCGCCGCACAAAAATGTCTCGTCGCCTTCGAGGCCAATGGCCCGGTCTGGTCGCTGCTGCGCGACAACCCCGACCGCTATATCTACGATGCCGTCAAAAAAGGCTGTGAACTGCCATTACCGCCGCATATTGAGGTTGGTATTCTCAATGTGGCCCAGCGCAACGAGTGGAATCGACCCGCGCCATCCGAGTATGCCTTGCCGACGGAAATCTGGCGCGAGGTGGTCGCTCGCCGCAGCCGCTATGCCGAGGTCAAGGCCAAACTGGCGGCAGGGGAGATACAGTCGATCAACGACCTGATTACCTATAACCTGGATCTGCGCCAGTTTGCCCAGGATGCCATCATGTACTGCGAAGGTACGAACCTGTTGCGAGCATTCTATGAGAGCATCGAAAATGTCACCGTGCTTGACCCTACCTGCGGCTCCGGTGCCTTCCTCTTTGCCGCCTTGAATATCCTCGAACCGCTCTATGAAGCCTGCCTTGAACGCATGCAAATCATGGTCGATGAACGTGACCGCCTCGATGCCATGCTCACGCCGACACGGCGGCACACATACAGCGACATCAACCGTTTTCGCGCTATCCTCGCTCACGTCGCCAACCACCCGAATCGCTACTACTTCATCCTCAAATCCATCATCATCAACAACCTCTACGGCGTCGATATCATGGAGGAGGCCACCGAAATCTGCAAATTGCGCCTCTTCCTCAAACTCGTCTCCCAGGTGCAGCAGTTGAACGACATCGAACCCCTGCCCGATATCGACTTCAACATTCGCGCCGGTAACACCCTCGTCGGTTTCGCCACCTACGCCGAAGCCGAAAAAGTCATTACCAGCACACTCGATTTCGACAATGTCATGGGCCGCATCGAACAAAAGGCCAAAGAGGTTGAGCGCAGCTTCACCAACTTCCGCGCCTTGCAGACCACTCTCCAGATCGACTCCACCGAGATGTCCGCCATGAAGCAGCAGATACGCCACCAACTCAAAGCTCTCAACGCCGAACTCCACGGCTACCTCGCCGAACAATACGGCATTGACCGCAAAAACAAACCCAACAAAGAAGATTACGAAAAGAGCTTTAAGCACTGGGAGGAGACCCACCAACCCTTCCACTGGTTCGTCGAGTTCTATAAAATTATGCAGGACGGCGGCTTCGATGTGATTATTGGGAATCCGCCGTATGTGGAGTATAGCAAGGTTAGAAAAGAATATAATGTTAAGGATTATCAAACAGAGTCAGGCGGAAATTTATATGCTCTGGTGATGGAGAGATGCATTAGTATCACTCACGATCATGGCCGCAATGGTATGATCGTTCAACTTCCCATTGTTTGCACAGACCGGATGATCCCAATGCAGAATTTGCTGTCCATAAGCAGTTCTGCTCTCTGGCTATCAAGCTATGATGATCGCCCTGCTAAACTTTTTGATGGGCTTGAACATATACGTGCGAGTATCGTCATTAACCAGGTTGCACAAGCGAAGCCAACTATCTGGACAACGAAATATCATCGTTGGGTTTCCGAAACAAGAGACACACTGTTCCATAGTATTTATTTTATGGAAAGTATCTATTGGGATTATTCCGGTGCTTTTCCAAAATTAGGGAACAGTATCGAAAGAAACGTTGTGCAGAAACTACAAGTGTGCGTTCCTTTGGGAAAATCTCTTACTGGAACGTATAAAATATATTTTCATAACGCGCCCCAGTATTGGATACGCGCAATGACACTTGCACCTTACTTTTGGAATGAACGACATGGAGAACAAATATCAACTCAGGTCAAATCGCTGGTTTTACCTGATAGGTTAGGAGCTGACGTTGTAGCTGCGACCATTAATAGTAGCTTGTTTTATTGGTGGTTTATTGTTTTGTCTGATTGTCGGCATTTAAATATGCGTGAGATTGAGCGGTTCCATTTGGGTTTAGCTTCTATGAAGGTGGAGCACAAACAAACTTTGGCAGTAATTGTACAGCGCTTAATGGTGGATTTCCAGAAACATGCTACGCGTAAAGAAGCTTATTACAAGGCTACGGGTAAGATAATTTATGATGAATTCTATCCACGCCACTCCAAACCCATCATCGACGAAATAGACCGCGTCCTCGCCAAACACTACGGTTTCACCGACGAAGAATTGGACTTTATCATCAACTACGATATAAAGTACCGCATGGGCAAGGATAGTGCGAACGAGGGTGAGGAGTAAGCAAGTATGCGATTCGGCCTCCTACCAGGGCGACCGCCAGGGTCGCCCCTACTATACACACCACCCTTTTACCTACGGCAAGCGGCTCGCAGAGCCGCCTCGTATATAGTAGGGGCGACCCTTGCGGTCGCCCTGGTGGGGGAACTGCTGCGGTCGCCCTGGTGTGGGGACTGCGGTTGACGCCAATTGTGGGACTGCGGTCGCCCTGGTGTGGGGACTGCGGTTGACGCCAATTAGGCTTTGAGCGGTTTTTTAAGGAGTAACCATCTATGCCACGCATCTTCGATAACATGGAGCAGCACCTGGGGGACGCGCTGCGCGAGACGCTACAGATTTCGGAACGGGCCGATTTTTGTGTAGGCTATTTCAATTTGCGTGGTTGGCGGTATATCGATGAGCTGATGGAGGGTTGGCAGGGGGGAGATACCGGCTGTTGCCGTCTGCTGATCGGCATGCAGGATAAGCCGGAGGATGAACTGCGCAAGGTCTTGAGCCTGCGCGGCGGGCAGGAAGTCGATCAATCTACGGTGTTGCGGCTCAAGAACCGCGTGGCACAGGATTTTCGCAATCAGTTGTTGCTGGGCGCACCCTCCAATGCCGACCAGGAGGGGTTGCGCCGCTTGAGTGCGCAATTGCGTAGTGGCAAAGTGGTAGTCAAACTCTTCTTGCGCCACAAGTTGCACGCCAAGCTCTATCTCCTCTACCAGAAGCACCCCATTATACCCATTGTTGGCTATATGGGCAGTAGCAACCTGACGCTGGCGGGACTGTTGCACCAGGGCGAACTGAACGTGGATGTTGTGGACAACGATGCCTGTCGCAAGCTGGAAAGGTGGTTCAACGAACGCTGGGAGGATCGTTGGTGCCTGGACATCTCGCAGGAATTGGCCGCTATCATTGACGATAGCTGGGCACGCCAGGAGATGCTGCCGCCCTACTATATCTACCTCAAAATGGCCTATCATCTCTCCGAAGAGGCTCGCACGGGTTTGCAGGATTTTCGCATTCCGCGCGATTTTCAGCATCGGCTTTTCGACTACCAGGTGGCCGCCGTCAAGATCGCGGCCCATCACCTGAACAAGCGCGGCGGCGTCCTCATCGGCGACGTGGTCGGGCTGGGTAAGACGCTGATGGCAACAACCCTGGCCCGCATCATGCAGGACGACTACGGCACAGAGACGCTGGTGCTCTGCCCCAAAAACCTGGTCAAGATGTGGCGCGAATACCTGCATGACTACCACCTCGTCGGCGAAGTTCGCGCCGTGAGCAATGTCATCAACGAACTGCCGCACCTGCGCCGTTTTCGCGTGCTGATTATCGACGAAAGTCACAACCTGCGCAACCGCGAGGGGCGACGTTACAAGGCCATCAAGGACTACATCGAGAAGAACGAGAGCAAGTGCATCCTCCTCTCAGCGACGCCCTACAACAAGACGTATCTCGACCTCTCGGCCCAACTGCGCCTGTTTCTCGCGGACGAGCAGGCGAAAGACCTGGGTATCCGTCCCGAAAAGCTGCTCAGCGTGCTCGGCGAAAGCACCTTTACCATGAAGCATCAGTGTCCCGTGCGTTCACTGACCGCCTTTGAGCAGAGCGAGTACGCCGACGATTGGCGCGACCTGATGCGCCTCTACATGGTGCGGCGCACGCGCAGCTTCATTCAAGAAAATTATGCCCTGACCGATGCTGAGAGCGGGCGCAAGTACCTGCCCTTCACCGATGGCACACGCTCGTATTTTCCGCTACGCACGCCGCGCACGGTCAAGTTTGTCATCAACGATGAACAAGCGGCGCACCCCAAAGCCGATCCCTACGCCTACCTCTATTCGGATCAGGTCGTGGAGGCGGTCAATACGCTCAACTTGCCGCGCTATGGTCTGGCAAACTACATCGCGGCGTTCCCCAAACAAAAGCCGAGCGCAGCAGAGAAACAACAACTGGATAGCCTCTCGCGTGCTGGCAAACGCCTGATGGGCTTTTGCCGTACCAATCTCTTTAAGCGTTTGGAGAGTGGCGGGCCAGCCTTTATCCAGTCCATCGAACGACACATTTTGCGCAACTTTGTCTTCCTCTATGCCATCGAGGAGGGCCTGGATTTGCCGCTCGGCACGCAGAACGCCGACCTGCTCGACGCACGTAGCACTGACGAAGATGAAGAGGCCAGCCTCCCCTTCACGCTGGAGGAGGATAGCGACGCGAAAGATGCGACCGATCCGCTTGAGGTAATTGATAAGTCCACAACATTGCGCAGCGAGGCCGATTATCGGCGGCGAGCGGCGGAGGTCTACCGGGAGTATGCCAAACAGTATGGCAAGCGTTTCAAATGGCTGCGTCCGACACTGTTCAATGCGCAATTGAAAAAAAATCTGACGCAAGATGCCCAGCATTTGCTCCAGGTTTTGACCACCTGCGGTCGCTGGGAGGCTGCTAGAGATGCGAAATTGGCGGCCCTGGTAGCTTTGCTGAGCCAGCAGCACCCGCGGGAAAAGGTGTTGATCTTCACACAGTTTGCCGATACCGTCCACTACCTCACGGCCCAACTGAAAGCACGCGGCTTTAAAACCTTGGAAGGTGTCACTGGTGGCTCTATAGACCCGACCGAACTGGCATGGCGGTTTAGCCCCAACAGCAATGGCAAGCGCGACCAGGTGAGTCCCGCCGACGAACTGCGCGTGCTGGTGGCGACCGATGTATTGAGCGAAGGGCAAAACTTGCAGGACGCGGCGATTGTCGTGAACTACGATCTGCCGTGGGCCATCATTCGCCTGATTCAGCGGGCGGGCCGTGTTGACCGCATCGGGCAGCAGTCCGACACCATTTACTGCTACTCCTTCCTGCCAGCCGATGGCGTGGAGCGGTTGATCCGTTTGCGTGAGCGTGTGCGCACTCGTCTCCGGCAAAACGCTGAGGTCGTAGGCACCGACGAAGCCTTTTTCGAGGACGACAGCGAAAACTCCGCCTTTCTCGACCTGTACAACGAGAAGGCCGGTATCCTCGATGGGGAGGCCGATACGGAGGTAGACTTGGCCTCGCAAGCCTACCAAATCTGGAAGAACGCGACCGATGCCAACCCAAAGTTGAAGGGCATTATCGAAAAATTGCCCAATGTGGCCTTCTCTACCCGCGTCCATCATGGCACAGCGGCGGCACCGGAGGGCGTTCTGCTCTACATGCGTACAGCGGATGGCAACGACGCCCTGGCCTGGGTCAATCGCAAAGGCGAAAACGTGACGCAATCCCAACTGACTATCCTTAAGGCGGCTGCCTGTGATATCACCACCAAAGCCATTCCCTTGCCAGCCGATCAACACGATCTGGTACGGCAAGGTGTCGAGCATATTATCGAGGAGGAGACACACGGCGTTGGTGGGCAGCTTGGCAGCCGCAGCGGAGCACGCCTGCGCACGTATGAGCGACTCAAGCAGCATGCCACTGCCCTGCAAAACACCTTGTTCCCGCCCTCCCTGGAACTGCTCAACGCCCTTGATGAAATCTACCGCTTCCCCTTGCGCGAAACCGCACGCGATACGCTCAATCGCCAGATGCGCAGTGGCATCACCGACGACCAACTGGCCCAATTAGTGATTGATCTGCGGGCAGATGACCGCCTCTGTATCGTGCAGCAAGAGACGGAGCCACAAGAGCCACACATCATCTGTTCATTAGGGCTATATGAATCGCCGTCCTCGTAGCTCCCCACGCCGCAGGGTACCCGCAAGAGGCACCCAAGAGGCAGCAACCTCGTGGAGGGAAGAGGTGGGTGTCTCGTAGGGGCCGGCGCGGGGCTTACACAGGTAGGTTTTGCACCACTGGGTTCTTCGCCTTGTCATTCTGAGCGCCGCGAAGAATCTCCGTTCGGACCTGTCATTCTGAGCGCCGCGAAGAATCTCCGTTCGGACCTGTCATTCTGAGCGCCGCGAAGAATCTCCGTTCGGACCTGTCATTCTGAGCGCCGCGAAGAATCTCTGTTCGGGCCTGTCATTCTGAGCGCCGCGAAGAATCTCTGTTCGGGCCTGTCATTCTGAGCGCCGCGAAGAATCTCTGTTCGGGCCTGTCATTCTGAGCGCCGCGAAGAATCTCCATTCGGACCTGTCATTCTGAGCGCCGCGAAGAATCTCCATTCGGGCCTGTCATTCTGAGCGCCGCGAAGAATCTCTGTTCGGGCCTGTCATTCTGAGCGCCGCGAAGAATCTCCGTTCGGGCCTGTCATTCTGAGCGCCGCGAAGAATCTCTGTTCGGACCTGTCATTCTGAGCGCCGCGAAGAATCTCTCGCGGCGCTCAGAATGACAGGTTCTGGAACTGGGTGTTGCAAAAAACCTACCCGTCCCACCTCCACCCCTGCCCCTACGGATATCCCCGCGCCCCAGGCCGATGCGTCGTTCTTCGGGTGATACCTATTGGGTACCCTGGGATGGGTAGGGCGGTCTATCTACCATCATCAATAGGAAATTTGGGCTACATTGCGTCAAAATTACCTCATTATTGCTCAGACGGTGTATACTATTTTCGATCAACTGGGGGAAAAGTATGTGATGAAACAGCAAAGAAGGAGCCAGCAAGGTGCCAGTACACTATACCTCACAGCTAAAGAAACTTGTGTTACTCGTGTGTCTTATCAGCATCATAAGTGCAGGCTTAAGTGCTTGCGCACAGGATAATTCTACCACTACCACCACTACCACTACTACCTCCAGCAATCTGGGCCAAAACCCGATTAAGATTGGAATCTCATTATCATTTTCCGGCGACTTCAAAGACGATGGTCTGGCGATGAAACAAGGCTATCAGCTTTGGGCCGCTACGATCAACGCTCAAGGAGGGCTGCTTGGTCGTCAGGTCCAGCTTGTCATCCTCGACGATAAGAGCGATCCTGATATCGTTGCCAAAAACTATGAGACACTTATCAAAACTGACCATGTGGACCTGGTCTTTGGCCCCTTCTCTTCACTGCTGACGAAACCGTCATCAGTCGTCGCGAACAAGCACAACTACGCTATGGTTGAAGGTTCGGGCGGTGGCCCCACTGTCTTTACGCAAGGATTGCGCAATGTCTTCGATGTCTCTCTCTCAGTCACCAATAATCTGTCTACCTTTGCACTGTTTGTCCTGTCACTTCCACAATCATTACGCCCCAAGACAGCAGCTTATGTGACCGAGGATGATCCATTTACGCAGCCACAGGTTGATCTGGCAAAGACTTTGCTGGAAAAAGGCGGCGTCCACACAGTCTATTACCACGTCTATCCAGCGGCCACAACGAATAACTTTACTCCGTTCGCTGATTCGATCATTCGAACCAACGCGGATATCGTCCTCATGGGTACACTTCTGCCAGACGCGGCAGGATTCATCACACGATTTCACCAACAACACTATAATCCCAAGGCACTCATCGCCACTGCCGGGCCAGACCTCGGTGCTGCTTTTGTCAAGGCGGTGGGTGGTACTGCCGCGACGGAAGGCGTATTTGTTCCTAATGGCTGGTATCCCGCGGCCAATACCTTCCAGAACTCGGAAATGGTGAATGACTACCTGGCTCAATATGGTGGAACCGCCGATGCTATCAATGCGGATGTAGCCGAGGCTTACTCTGTTGGGCAAGTGGTACAACAGGCAGCTACCAAGATTCATAGCCTCGACAATGGTGCCCTCATCAAAGAACTGCACTCAGGGGTGACGTTCGGTACCGTACAAGGATCGGCCCAGTTTGATGCCACAGGCCAGAATACCCTCGCACTGGCGTATCTCTTCCAATGGCAGCATGGGCAATTTCTCTCTGTCTACCCCAATTCCGTGGCGGCAGAAAACCCTGAATTTCCTAAACAGTAGGGCGTCACTACCCAGAGCATGAATTTACCAGGGCGGTCGCCAGGGCTTGCACGGGTAGGTTTTTTCAACACCCAGTCCTCGCCTTGTCATTCTGAGCGCAGCGAAGAATCTGTCGTGGCACAGAGATCCTTCGCTGCGCTCAGGATGACCGCCTTGCCCCTTCCTTCCCAAAAAACCTCTCCGTGAAAGGACCCTGGCGGTCGCCCTGGTAACTACCCATAATTCATATGAGTCTAGCCTTTTAGTACCATGTACAAGCAGCTATACTTGATTCTCACGTTTATCTTCGGTACACTTCTTGCGTGTTGAAGCGATGTGCTTGTTGGAGCACTATACTTGAACACAGGAGCAGAAAGGAACCATGATGTTGGTAGGGTCAGTACTCCCCAGGAAGCGTGGCAGAGAAGACGCACTTCCATCAGAGGAATATGTGCGCAAGGCAATGCCACATAAACTTGGCACATTCGATATGACGATGACCTTCCTGATGGTCATGTTTTTCATCAACAATCCGATCGGAACCGTTGGAGGAGGAATTGCCGCATTTACCTATTGGATCGTCGGTGCGCTTGTCTTCTTCCTGCCTTGTATCATTGCAACCGCTCAGTTGGGAACGGCCTTTCCCAATGAAGGCTCTCTTTACAATTGGACGTATAAAGCACTCGGTAGTTTCTGGAGCTTCTTTGTTGGTGTCTCTTTCTGGGTGGCTGGTATCCTGGGCATGGTCAGTACCGCAGGAATTGCCGTCTCGTTTCTCCAGGGCATCAACGCCAATTTGCTGGCGGCTCCCCAACTCCAGGGTGTATTTATCGTTCTCATTCTGATCTTCTCGTCAATACTGTCTTTGCAGCCATTCAGCACGGTGCAGAAGATTGTTAATATGACCATGATCCTCATGTTCGGCGTGATAGCTCTGCTCGGCCTGGCCGCACTCATCTGGTTGGTGACTGGCCATCCCGTGGCCACGAGCTTTACTCATGCCAGCGATCTGGCTATTCAGCCCGGAAACTATGTGCTTTTTAGCACGGTCATCCTTGCTTATTTAGGCGTGAACGTTTCGATGACCCTGGGCGGCGAGATCGCTGATCGCACGGTGGTTTCACGTCATCTTTTCCGCGGCGGCATCCTCGTTTTTGCCAGTTATATGATCGTCACTCTCGCTCTGCTTGTGGTCATGGGACCGCATGCAGCGATTGGTGGACCCATCTCAATTATCAGCACCATTGACCATGTATTTGGAAAATTCATGGGCAACATCAGTAGTGCTTGTGTGATTGTTTTCTTTATCGTCTTCACCGCGCTCCTCAACAGCATATTTGGACGCCTGCTGTTGGTAGCTGCTGTTGATCGACGTTTGCCGATAGGCCTGGGGAAACTCGATGAAAACCGTGTTCCGCTCAATGCCATCATGTTCCAGACCACTATTGCCGTGCTGTTCGCAGCGATTGTCTTTTTGTCACCCTACCTCATCACTTTTGGCAATCCTGTGAATCTTTCCAACGAGCTGTTCACAGTGAGTTTGTATGCACATAGCCAGGTGTGGGCAATCTCCAGTGCATTTTTGTTTATCGATTTGCTCGTGTTGTACCTGCGGGATCGACACAACTTTCATGCACGCCGCATCTTTCCTATGCCTGTGTTGTGGCTGTGCATCATTGTTGCGCCTATTGCTTGTGTGCTGACCATCATTGTGACGCTCGCCTATTCACCGATACCGCAGCTTATTCCGAGCAGCCAATGGGGGTACGTAGTGGGAGGGCTGACAGTGATCTGGCTGGCCTGTGCTGCTTTAGCCAGTATAGTCGCGAGTGGTGAAGCGTCCTGGGAGGATCAAAGCAATGAGATGGTGTAGTTTTTTCGGCATTGATGAAGGTTCTGCCATACGAGGAGAAAATTGATGGCTACTGATACTATCTCTATCCCAGAGCGTCAAGTGGGTATTGAGACCGACGGTATTGAACGTGTTTCGGCGGCGACCAGGCCGCATAGGCGTATTCTCGATAACTTTACCATCTGGATGTCGGCAAACCTGGTGATTTCTACTGTTGCTCTGGGCGCATTAGCTGTCCCCGTTTTTGGGCTTGGATTCTGGGATAGTGCAGCGGCTATCGTTCTCTTCAATGTGCTTGGTGCGCTGCCGGTGGCTTTTTGCTCGACTCTGGGTCCCAAGTTGGGCTTGCGCCAGATGACCATTTCGCGTTTCTCGTTCGGTTGGGTTGGGGCGACCGTCATGGCCCTCTTCAACGTCGCGGCCATCACGGGCTGGTCCGCGGTCAACGCGATTGTGGGCGGTCAGCTTATAGCGGCATTGAGCGGAGGAACTGTTGCCCGGCCCGTGGCTGTGCTCGTCATTGCCGTGTTGACCACCATTTTTGGTATATATGGCTACAAATACGTCCATAACTATGCACGGTACGCCTGGATACCGGCAGTGCTCATCTTCTTCATCATGGTGCTCCTTGCAGGGCCAAAAGTGACAATCATCCCTACTCCTGCGCTGGGCGTCGTTGAGCTTGCTTCCTTCGTCTCCTTTGGTGGGGCGGTCTATGGTTTCGCCACTGGTTGGAGTTCCTATGCTGCTGACTACAACGTCAAGCAGCCCGTAGAGACACCGACGAACCAGATCTTCTGGTTCACCTTCCTGGGCGTTGCCATCCCCTGCATTCTCCTGGAGATATTTGGTATGGCCTTGACCACTGCCTATAAAGAAAGTGGTGGAGATCTACTGGTGGCGGTGCTTAAGCCTTTAGGTAACTTCGGGAGTTTCCTGCTGGTGCTGCTTGCCCTAAGTATTGTGGCCAACAATATTCCCAATGCCTATAGCATCGGACTCTCCATGCAGGTCCTTGGTAAGTCCTTCCAACGCGTTGGCCGTATCATATGGACGTTGTATGGGGCCGTAGTGTATATGCTGATTGCCATACCAGCCGTCTCCGATTTCAACAATACCCTGTCTGACTTCCTCTTGATTATTGCCTATTGGCTTGGCCCATGGTGCATCATTCTTATAGAAGAACACTTCATTTTCCGTCGTGGGAAGTATAACGTTGAGGATTGGAACACGCCGGGCAAACTCCCTATCGGTTGGGCAGCGATGGTCTCGATGGGACTTGGTCTGTTAGGCGTGTACCTCGGTGCCGCTCAGGTGCTCTTTGTTGGCCCCATTGCTAATCTATTTAATCCTCCCTATGGGATGGACGTTGGCTTTGAGCTTGGACTCATCTTCGCGGGCATTGCCTATTTCTTCCTGCGGCGAGTAGAGCTTGCTCAGACAGGCCGCTAGGCTTTGCTATCCCCTTGCGGTTCCTGTTTCCATTCTCTATAATGTCCTTAGTTGCTGTTCAGTCAGGAAAGGATACTTGCATGGAGAGGCCTCCCATGGGGATGAAAAAGCTGGATACGCTGCGCGTCTTGCGACTGCTGGGTAAGATAGTGATACCGGTCTTGATTCTCCCTCTGCTCATCGTTGGCGGCATAAACATCGCCACAGCATTGACGGCCCATAGCAGTATGTCTATGCCCTCGCCTCCCACGCACAAGATACCGACTCCCGCGCCGAATACGATTCAGTATGATAATATTCAGCAGACCCCCACTCCAGGCGCGGTACAGGTCACGGTCGCGCTGGCTGAATATACTATCGTCTCCTCTCAGATCGTTTTTCATGCCGGGACGACATACTATTTCGTCGTCTCCAATCACGGGCAACAGGTGCATGAGTTTATGATTATGCCAGAGAAGCCAGATGGCAGCGAACTCCCACCCGACTTGCAGTACAAGGAACAATTGATTGAGATTGAACAAATCGCTCCTGGCACTACCATGCGGATCAACTACACGTTCTCAGCTACCGGGGCGGGCCGATACGAGATTGCCTGTCAAATGCGCGGCCATTATCAGGCCGGGATGAAATTACCAATACGCGTCGTCGGGTAGAGCCGATCACAGCAGCACAAGCGACATTACGATGTCCTCCCTCTTCCATGTAAGGCTACTGGCGGTGTTATGGGACTCTGTTCCTGGGGGAGAAGACGTAGCACATTGGCTTGTGAGGCGATGTGAACCACAATCGCGCTCACGTTATCCAGACCGCCGCCATCGAGAGCTGCCTGAATCAACGCTTTACTGGTCTGGGCTGCATCCGGCAAGGTATCTCTCAGAATCTGCTCGATATGGGGCTTCCTGACCATCTCCCATAAGCCATCGGAACACAGTAGCAGCGTGGTTTCGGCCTCAAGCGGCAATAGGAATGTATCGGCCTGCACTGTAGCTTTCTCTCCAATACAGCGGTAGATTTCGTTGCGTTGTGGGTGAGTATAGACATCATCTTCTGAAATCTCTCCGCGTGCCAGCAGTTGCCCAACAAGTGAATGGTCTTTGGTGACTTGCTTGAGGCCATCCTGTGCGCGATACAGGTAGGTGCGACTATCGCCCACGTTGGCTATGGCGATAGTTGTGTCGATCATGATAGCGGCGGTGACGGTTGTACCCATGTCGATGTGCTGCTGCTGATTAGACTGATGAACCGCCAGGTTGGCATGGTGTAGAGCGTCTAAAAGCAGTTCACGGGCATGATCGCCGTCAATCTCCGCGTTGCTTAACAGCACTGGCATCACGGTCTCTCGAATGTGTTGAATGGCCAGGCGGCTGGCTTCCTGGCCTTTAGAGTGTCCGCCCATACCATCGGCTACCACAAAAAGACCAAAGGGATATGCCCTGGTATTGTAGGTATGCGTCCCCTGGATGACCAGAAGATTGTCTTCATTGGGTCTATTTTTGCGCTTGATCCCCGCGTCCAGGCCGGTACCGATGGCGAAGGTCAGACGTTTGGGGTCGGGAATCTCTGCTCTACTTTGCCTGCGTAACATTCCCTGTCCCGTGGGTGGGCGACTCGTCGTTGCGAGTGGTTGAGAGCTTATTGGGAGTGGTAGCGATGGTGAAATTGGTAGGGCTGGAGGAACTAGAGGAACCAGGGGAACTGGATGCACCTGATGCATTAGAGGCACTGGATAACCAGGAGGAACTGCCCGTAGGCCTGCTGTACCCGTTGCTTGGATGACCTCTTTGGGAAATTGTTGTGTTTGTACTTCCCACCATTGTGCAACCTGCATGTCATCATCACTGTTGCTCAAGTCCTGTATGCTCTGTTCTTCCGCACGCTCCAGTGAAGCGGCAAAGGCTCTCTGTTCGCGGCGGTAATGCCATTCTTGTTGCGCAATCCAGACGACTGCTGCAGCCAGGAACAGCCAGCAGCACAGTAATGCCAGGGAAAGTGTCACCAGCTGAAACAGCGGGAGTAGCATACCACCTCCTTTAAGCATCCACAGGTGTGGTACAAGTGGTAACGTTTGGAGCAGAAAACGCCACGCGTGCGGGGGAAAGCCGCCGGAAACCCCAAAAAGGAGTATGCCCAATGCGAGCGTTCCTATCCATATGACATATTTCGCCCATTTCTGACCCGCGTAGAGGATGCAAAGCTGTTCTAGCATAGTGTTTCTCTTTTCAAGCTATCTCTCTTCTCGTGTACGTTCTTATCTATTCCCGATGATTATGCGGTATTCATCACAGTTGTTTCTTTGAAGGCGATAAATTTTGCGCTGGCTCCGCTGTCTAACACGACACGAAGACCGCCATAGCCGTTTTGCAACGACGTATCGGTGACGTGCAGCTGCCAGCCAGCTGGTTCGGTTTGCCCTGTTTGCCAAACTTTCGCGGAAAGGGTAGTACCGATTACCTGGAAGCGCAGTGTATAGTTGACGTTTGCCATAGCTGGGAAAGGGACAGCCCCCAGGCGTGTTCCCATAGCAGCCAAATTTTTAAGGATGACGAGGTTCGTACCATCAATATAGGCTTTGTACCAGTTATGCGGGTCGCGCCAGCGTAGCACTGCCCCAAAATTGGATTGCTGAAACTGGTTCATGGAACCGCTAAAGGCGATTTCCGCGTCGCTAATAATGGGGCCGAGGGTGGCATTAAATGACCCTTTGCCATGAGCAATCTGGCCCGTTTGCCCACCCATGGTGAAGGCATTAACCGTGGCCGCGTCTCCACCCCAGGTCTGACCATCGGAGGCTATGCCCCAGAAAATTTGATCGGCCCGCTGAAATGTATCCTGTGCCAGGATGGCGTTCATCACAATCGGCGTCGCACTTGCCGTCGCACGAGCCGTGGCGTTAGCGGTTGCCGAGGGTTGGGGCGTTCTCGTACCATGTGGTGTCGTGAGCGGCGTGTGCTGTGGTGGTGTACTGAGGCGTGCCGGGACAGTCAGCGCGGCCTCTATCGAATGTGCGAAAACGGACATTGCCAGGCCCGTGGATAAAGCGATGACAATGATGGTTAGTATGATGAAGGAAGAAAGCTTTTTCATCGGTCACTTCCCCGCGTGCTATGTATATACATGCACTCTTCAGTAGTATGGAAGATAACAGGCATTGTAGGAAGCATTTGTGTTATCACTTCCTGTAACATCTTTATCATTTTCCGCTCAATCGTTCTATACACCTTTTGCAGTAAATGTAGGGCCAATATATTCAGGGTTGGATGCTGTCGCAGCGGGAACCGGAAGGACCGTTACGTCTAGCGTCGCCAACCGCTGGATAGCATAGTGAATCTGCGTGATCCCGTTGGCTATCTCGCCTGTTGAGGGGTCAAACTGGCCGACGAACATGTCTTGTGCCTGTTTGACCATCGCATCAAGTAGAGAGAGCGTTGAGGGTTGCAGTAGTTGGGCATCCGTCATCATGACAAGCTGTTTGGCATCCTGGCGTATCTGTTCCAGGAGGGCTTGTACCTGGTTCAGAGCGATATCAATCTGTACGGCCAGTTGTTTCTGCTCCGCCGTCGCTCCCGGTGATGTTGCCAGACCATGAAGATGTAGACCAATGTGATACAGGTAGCCAGGTGGTTCCTGGTTCTGCACATCAAATTCCAGCAGGCCAACGCGTGCAATGTGCGCATCGACCAGCATGGGAGTGGCTGGTGGAACATCTTGCTGGACATAGTTGGCACCGTCAAGATAGTCAAGAATGCGAACACTCTGACGGTGCAGAATACCGAGGCCCGCGGGAGTCCAGTCGTCTCGCGCACTGCCAGCCCATTCAAAGATTTTTTGCGTATTGCGGAAGAGCCAGATATCCAATCCGCCCGGAAGCCCTACTTCTTCCAGTGTGGGGTCTGAGGCCAGCAAGTGTCGCAGATGGCTGAGCAGACTAAAATGATGCACGGTATCCTGGGGATTAGGCGTTTGTGGGACTTGCGCTGCATACCGCCATGTGCTGGTATCGAGCGAAGGTAAATCCGGCGTGGGCGTCGCAGCTTCCTCGGTAATCAGCAGGCGATTGGTCAACGCGAGCAAGTTGGTATGCGCGGCATCGCCAGCATAGTGGAAATGGACAATTCCGTGATTGACCACTAACGTGCCAAGGAGGAGTGCTTTGCCCTCAGTCGTATCATCATTGAGTAACCAGGCATAGTAGCTTTTGCCCGTGGCTGGAGCAGGAATATTCGCGAGGTCAAGGTCGATTTCATCAGTAATGCCCTGGCTGGTACTGGCTTGCACCTGGCCGCTACTCCCGAAAAAGATATGTCCCACGACATGGGCAAGTGGTGGTGGATGAGCCACAACGTGCGTGTTTCCTCCGAGAGAGGATAAAGAGGGCATCATTCCCAAACCCGCGCTGGTGAAAATAAGGAGCAGCGAAACAAGCACGATCCCGCCCGCGATAAACAATGGGACACGTTTTCCGCGGCGTGCGGGAACATTTGGTACCAGTGGATGTGTTGTCCTGGTAAAATCAAAGGGTGGCGTATGGCTATCCGTCGTAACTTGATCGTATTTCCTCACTCATTGGCCTCCTGAGCTACCTGAGAAGTCCGCCAGGATTCAAGATGGATGTACTGAACAGCAGAACATCATTCCCACGTCTACCAGTAGTGTACTTGACTATGGATGAAACAGTAGGTTCTGTTGCCCCTGTTTTTTTGGCAGACATCCCATGGAATCTGGACGGCGTACTCAGAGCTGGATAGGTAAGCCAATGAAAAGTGAGTTTATTTATGCTTCTCTTTGCCGATAGCGCGATGTGGGCATGAGGACATAGCCAGTTTCAAGGATGGAGAAAATGTCCAGCCCGAAGGAATGCATTTTGAGGCGGGAGCGTGACAGCACGTTTCTCACCGGTCGCATCTCTTGATCCCACATGCCCATATTCTGCGCTTCTTGTAGACGCTGGCGGCAACGGGCGATGGTGGACTCTGTGACATTCGTGCTGTTGAAGCTGGCCAGTAAGACCTCGTAAGGGCAAAAATGTGGGTGCGACTCAAGCAGAGGTTTCAGTACGCAGACCTCACTGTTCGTGAATTGTTGCTCTGCAATCAATCTTGGTCCGTCAGCACAATACGCGAGCTGAGATAAGGTACCGAGCGTAGTGTTCAGGGCCAGGATGTGACCTGCGGCTAATAAACCTTGCAAGGGAAAATGGACGATTTCATCTGGAGTGAGCTTGAGGGGGCTAGGAACAGCTTTTAGTTTACGAAGGGAGGTTTTTTGCATGTAAAGGCTCCTTTTGACATGTATTCAAAACATCTTCGCTAGATAAGTAGTCTAACTCTTGCGAACTCTATTCTCTTGATAGAACGGATGTTCTCTCCTTTTTGGGTGCTTTTTACCTCCTCTATCTGGTTGTGCGTCCACGACTTTTGCTATGGACACCGTTCTTTTCGATTAAGGGCATGCAGAACCTGAAAGGTGCTACAGCTCGTTTGATGTACGTTGATGCAGCTACGAAGGAGTCAAAACTCAACGGGTAAGTATTGAGTTTATCAATATGTTGTGTATATATATTACTTTACCCAACATATTGTGAGAAATCAAGCTTTTTACCCCATTATCTATCCATACTCACAAGGTTTTCACAAGCTTTACAACCTGCCAGTTGTAGTAGAGATACTTTTGTGCAAAAAAGAGCAGTTTCCAGAAATTATCACCACTGGCTGGTACTTTCCTGCTACATTTGGTGCTCTTGAGCGGAAGTGCTGCTTTGTACACAGTAGTATCCCTGATAGATCACGATAACCTCAGAATAGGAAAGAGTATGGAGGACGTATGCAAAGAATACGAAGAATGGGACATGGACACCGCAAGGTGCATGTGTATCGACGGAGTCAGCGGGGGCAGCGGCTAGCAGGGAACAGATGGCTGCGTATCGGTATGCCGACCGCGGTAGTGCTGCTATTGGTAGTGATTGGTACTACAGCGATTTTTGGCTTGCCGCGCTTGCAGTCGCACGCGGCGGCGACGGTCAACGGGGATTGTTCGCTCATCGTGCCTGCCAACCCATTAACCGCCCAGGGCTTGTCCACGCCCTATCAACTGGTGGCAACCAATCCGGCAAATGGGCCATGCAACGAGGCGAACAAGGCACAAGCCGCCTTTGTGCAAGGAGCAGTGATTGATCCGGCAACAGGAGCTATCAGTATCTATAATCCCCTGGTGATTGACCAGGGAACACAACCGGCGGCGCAACCGGTAGTGCCAACGCTTCCGCAAGGGGGAATCGTGGGACTCTGGTTCGGCTCCAACGGCAACAACTTGACGTTACAAGATACCAATGGTAGTTTGAAAGCGGGGAATTGTGTCAACGGAATCAACAACTCTGTCTTTGGACAGTTCGCCTACTGTAATGCTGTCACCTTTTTTCAAGCCGTTAATCAAGCTATCCAGGGAGGAAAGCTCACTCCTCCGCCATTGGGAACGGCGAAAGATGGAGCGACCTGTCCCTCTGTCCGTGATTTCAGTGTGGTTGATATGGACCAGAGTGATAACGTTACCACCCCGTACCTGGTGACTGCCAATGGACAGACCGCACAATCCACTGCCGCGAATATGATAACACTGCCAAACGCGCAAGCACTGACGAATGCGAGCGATAACCGTCTACTGTCTATCGCGCTTGATGGTGCCCTGGGTTGTACTCCCTGGATGGCTGCTGATCTCGCCGATCCCGGAAAAACGGTTCCAGCTCTCCCGTTGGATGAAGTGCAGGCCGCGATCCAGCAAGCCAAACCGGTGGCACTGATACCGAACTTTGATCCGATGGTAGTGGTCAACAAGCAGCGCAACCTGAACAAGCTCAACGCGTATCGGGTTGGAGTCGATCAGCCCACCGTGCAAAATGCGAATATGTCCAGCACCCTCACATACTGTACATCGCTGCGCATGATTGGCCCAACCCGTATGCTCACGGATGCGCCTTTTACGCTAGGGCAAGCCTCACCTGATCCGGCGGCAGCCAATTCTCTGCTCACGTTCCTGGAGCAGCGTTTTGTGGCAACATACGGAGCGAATGGGTTAAACTGCCAGGGTTTGCTCAAAATGCCTGACCCAATCACAGTGCAGGCCGATGCGAATGGCGTTGCGATCAACGGCACAATTAATGGTGTCGCGAATGGCACGCAGAATCCGCCCGGTGCTGCGCAACTCGACTGTGCCGTCAATGGGACAGTCGTCAAAGGCTGTACCGGCACAACGACGATCAACGGCCAAGCCTGTACTTTCGCCCTGGACACCAACATGCACCAGGTGAATATCACCTGTCCCAAAGCAGTGGGTGGATAAACCTTGTTTTACCTATGAAAGAAGTCTTCTGTGTTGGGAGCTCCCCACACAGAAGACTTCTTTCATAAATAAGACATTCAGGCTAATTTTTCCTTGAAAACGTTCTGAACGCACAATATCGACCCATATTACTAGTAGGGCGTATCACTAATGTATTCAGGATAGTAGTATGGTTTTTCCCCGCATCACTGCTGCCGCCTGTGTCTTGCTCCTGATCGGTAGCCTCTCGCTCTTCTGCATTGCCCTGCTGGCTCATAGTACACCATCATATCTACAGGGACAGCACGCGGAGATGGTAGGAGGGAAGATTGTGGCTATCGAGTCGGGCCGGGACTTTATGCTAGAGACGACAAGCGGTAAAGATTTGTACTTTCATTGTGACAGCCTATGTCACGCGTCACTTGCGCATTTGTGGCGTCATTTGCGTGAACATGCCACAACTGATGTCTATTATAAGGAAGGGCCACAGCATAGCCTGTTGGCATTGGATGTGGATTAACGTGTATTAAGAGCGTGTATTGGATGATTGAGAGGGAGGCGAGAAGGTAGCAGCAAGGAGTTGTGTCCCTATGCGTAGTTTCACTCTACGGAGCAGTAACAGTTCGTTCGCACAAACAAAAGGAGCTGAGCGAGAACATAGTGCTGATATTGTGATTGTGGGTAATGGTATTGCTGGCATGACAGCAGCACTGGAAACGCGTCGTTTGGCTCCCGACAAACGCATTGTTATTGTCACCGCGCAATGTCATCCGACGATCAACACGCCCTCGCTCAAACAGTTTGCGCTTGGCAAGTTAGAACGAGAACAACTCCTGACCTATCCGCTGGGTACCGAACGGGCGAAGGGCATACAGGTGATATATGGGCGGGTCGAGGAAATTCGGGCGCAGCGCAAAGAGATCGCCCTGGCGGATGGCAGCACAATAGCGTATGGATCACTGCTGATTGCTACGGGTAGCACGGCGCAAGGGTTGTCCACACATCTGCCTGGGCAAGATTTCGACGGCGTGCTGATTCTGCATCGACTGCAAGACTATGTAGATTTGCGGCGTCGGCTCCGTGAGGTCAATGCCGCCGTCGTTATTGGCGGAGGCGCACATGCTATTGAAACAGTAACGTGCTTGTTGCAACTTGGCATGCAAACGCACTGGCTCATTCGGGGAAAGACATGCCTACCACACGTGCTCGACGCGGACGCCTCGAATTTTTTGTTAAGGCGCATGGAACAAGCGGGTGTCAGCATCTCTACCGAAACTGAGGCAATCGGCTTCGCGGGTCATATGGGGGTAGTGGCGGGTGTCATGACGAATCAGCAGCGCATCATCCCTTGCCAGTTGGTGCTGGTTTGCACTGGTACGCGACCAGTGACAACCCTGGCCGAACACTGCTCCTTGCCGATGCTGTACGAGCGCAATCGTGGTATTCTCGTGAATAATCAGTTGCGCACGAACGTGCCAGATATTTATGCCGCCGGTGATGTCGCGGCAGTCAATAACCCACAAACGGGAATGCATGAGATACGGGCGCAATGGTACGCCGCGGTGGTGCAGGGATGTGCGGCAGCTAAAGCGATGACCGGGCAAACGCTGTCTGACGCATCCTCCTTTGGGGTACCCTGGCATGCGACACGGCTGGGAGAACTCTCCTTGCTGACGGTCGGCAATCCAACGGGACGTGTGGCGGGTGGCATCACGCTGACCGATAGCAGTAGAGGCAATTATCGCCGACTGTCAATGGTGGATGATCGCCTGGTAGGGTACCTCTCGCTCGGTTCTGCCCAGGCTGATGGCCTGGCAATTAAACGCTTAATCGACGAGGGGCGTTCTGTGCGATCAGTGAAAGAAGCACTGCTCAAGGGGAAATTTGATGCGCGACAGTTCTTTTTAGAACAGCATTCATCCAGCGTGTTTGCCCTGACGACCTCCGGCAAGATACCAGTGGTGAGCGTGACGCCACCAGAACTGCCGCTGGTGCGTCCGTTTGCTGCCGCCGGTGAACTCTCACTACCTCCCTCTTCACCACGGATGCAGTTCCGTAGACCATTGCCACAAGCACAGTGTAGGGGCCGATTTATCGCGCCCACCGCCGATTTATCGGCTCCGTCCCGTTTGCCGATCAATCGGCCCCCATAGGCATGAAGGGAAGCGAAAGAGAGGTGCCTCTCCGTAAGGGCGGGAGTGGTGCTTGCACGGGTAGGTTTTGCACCTCTGGGCTCCTCGCCTTGTCAGTCTCGGGGCCATGAAAAACCTTCGTTCCCCAACACACTCCTCCCTCCGCTCCAACCAACCAGTTCTTGGACCCGGTAGTGCCACACCCACCCCTCAA
>JBPCJY010000095.1:0-6910 GCA_051004815.1 Ktedonobacteraceae bacterium | reverse complement strand
GTGTGCTTTAGGAATTTGTAGCGGCTTTTGTCGGCACAAACAACGCGTATCTTGCTCTACCTCAGTTTAGGAGGTTGGCAGAAGCTCTTGCCGCCGTGGCGGCAAGAGCTTCTGCCACCTATTCATAAAACCTTGCGAACTGCCGTAGACAGTGAGAAGTCAAGCATACCTGAGTAATAACACATAGATAATGCATAACCAACATACAGTGGAGGGAGACCCACATGGATGAACACATTGACTACGAACACATCTTCACCCCCCAGGGGATGCTAGGACATGTCTCGAAACACCCAAACCTGGACTTTCTCATGAATATTTTCAATATCCCCAGGGTATACAGTGTCTCAGGATTTGGAACGTGGAACGTTGGGCAACATACGGTCGCCGTCGCCTTCTTAGCACTCTACTGGTCCGCATTTAACTCCTACCCACAGGAAAAACGCGATCGACTTGTTACCCTGGCATTGGTACATGATGCCCATGAAGCGGTCATTGGGGATATCTTGCCTTATTTCAAAACTGCCGCCGTCAAAGAGGCTATCGAGACAATCCAGAACGATATCCTGAGCGCATTTTCGATTGAGGAAGACCAGACACTACATGATGAACTAAAATTGCTGGATATGATCAGCTTTCTCTACGAAATCGGTCAATCCTCACCAAAGGGCATTAACCTCTCCAAGCGAAAAATGATCAAGCAAATGTATGCTCACCAGAAAGAGGAAATCTTGACCTATGCCGAGAAGACACCCATTGAGCAGCACACAGTACAAGAATTCCTCAAGCATATGAAGCTTTAGCTTGCAATACTATTGCTATTTTCTTGTTTATTTACTAGCAGATCTGTTACCTTTAAGTCCAATAGGCTATCGCTTAATGCTGATGGCAGTAAGAAGTGAGCGTCCTCCTCAGACATAAGGAACTCGACATCAGGCAGTAAAGTAGGTCGCGGTGTATCGAGTGCTTCAAGGAAGGCTGGCATTTGCGGTGTGGGTGTCTGCGTTGTTGCTATACTATTTTCTGGCTGGTCAAGTGCAACAATGTTATTCTCTGCTGGCTGTTCAGTTGGAACAATGGTATTCTCTACTGCTTGAGTACCGTGTACCTCTGCCATGCGCGGCTTGGTAATATCAATTGAAGGATCAAGTTGTGTAGTATTGTTGTAAAGCGCGGTATAAATTTGCTGCGTGGTGAGATTGCGTACAGTCATCAGGTTCGTATCAACCAAGATTGCTTCGTAGAGATCCGCAACATGCAGATTAGCATTTGCCAGCGTAGCACCACGCAAATCGGCTCCTGAAAGATTAGCCCCTGATAAGTCTGCTCCCGTAAGATTAGCTCCGGTCAGTGATGCGCCCGAAAGGTCTGACATAAAGAAATTGGTATTCACGAGTTGAGCGTTGCGCAAATCCGCGTAACCTATGTAACGGTGAGAGAGGTCTTTTTGGGAGAGGTCTGTCCCCTGTAACAAAGGTGGTTGCCAATCGGGAAGAAAACGCTGATGCGGGTGCGCTGCATCCTGTATCAATGGAGTATCTTCGATACGCGGAAGACGGGCAACTTCGCGCTTGATATGCCATTGCCTCTCTGTTTCCTCGCGCTCTTTTGCCAGTGTCGCTATGTGCTCAGCATCTTTGGCCTCCCATACTTGCCATGCCTTCTGCACTTCTTGTATTCTGCCTGCTAACCGCGTTTCCATCTCGGCGAAGTTTTTTTCTTGCTGATGTTCCCAGCTGCGATAATGGCTCTCCTGAGCACGCTCCCAGGCCCGATTCTGCTCTTGCAGTTTCTGAATGTAGTTTTGTTGTATCTTAATGGCCAGCAAAGCACCGATCATTGCCGCAACTAAGCAGGTTACCCCTATAACAATTATCGTCTCAACCATAATAGCATGCCACTCCAAACGTTCTAGCTTGTTGTTACTGCCAATAATGCCCCTGCGGGTCCGTTTCTTCTCTATTATATCAACGCCTGTCTATTCCCTAAAACGTGAAAAAAACAGAGCGGTAACAAAACGATAGACTGCACTACCAGAAAGGGATATAATATGTATGCCTTATGGCTTTTTATACCGTTACCAACTGAAGGAACTGAATGAATGAGTCAATATAACCATCCTGCACCAACATCGTTTTTATTAGACGAAGAGAACCGACAATTGATCTTGAGTTGGAGCGATGAACACGAAAGTATCCATGGCTGGGAAGCTTTACGCTGGGCATGTCCCTGTGCATGGTGCGCCGGAGAAGGTGGCCAGCCAGGTATGTTACAGAACAAACAACGTCTCAGTGTCGAAGAGACAACGCTGGTCAATATCGAGCCAGTCGGGCGTTATGGCCTCATGCCAATCTGGGAGGATGGCCATAAAACGGGCATCTACACCTACGAAAAATTGCGTGCAAGCTGCGAATGTGAGCAATGTCGCTCAAATAGGGCAAACAAATAGGCCAAAAATAAGCTAAATGGTACCCCATGTTAAATTTCTCTAGCAAAAGCCGTTGTATCTAATGGATGATGCTGATACGACTGCTTCCTGCATCATTTTCCACACAGGAAGCAGAAAGAGAAAATTGGAGTGCTTTATTATGGCTACGAACGGAATCAACGCTCAAGTATCTACCTCGAAGACTTCACGACGCCTTTCCTGGTTACTTTCAGGGGTTGCTATACGCATACTGATTGCCTTTGTGATTAGTTGGATGATTATCTTAGCTTTCTTCGTCTCTGGCGTCGTCTCCCATTAATTTTTCTGACTCTTCAGGAAAGCGGACACCGTAGCGACCACTGAGATAATCATACATATGGTCGGAGAAGTGACGCGGATTGGCAAAGCCTCTATTTTCTGGCTTGATCTCCGACAGTTGAATCATCAGGCTTGTATCGCCATTGCGATAATGGCAATACAGCGACCAGCGTTCATTGCGCTCTAACAATGTGAAATCGGAGGCAATGGAGCCAGAACCATTGCCCGCATTGTCTGCACGCTCACGGCGCAATTGTGCATGATGAGCCAGGTGATGGTAGGCAGCATCAAGGTTGTCCACCACAAAGCCAATGTGGTGCCAGCGACTGGGTAGTCCATCTGAGAGTGGTGCTTTCTCAGCATCAAAGCAGAAGAGGGCGACATTGCCGGTGGTCAGCACTGTTTGGTGACGATCATCGCGCACAATCGTCATGCCCAACACCTCGCTAAAAAAAGCTACAGCATCGGCCCTGTCCGCGAATGTGACCGCCAGGTGATCAAAGCCAAAATTCGTCCAGGTTTGCTGACCCGCCTGTGCCGTAGCCTCGCTCAACGGCATCGCTTCAACACGAAATGTCTCTGTCTGAAAATGAGTCACACTCTCGCCAATGAACATATCGGGGAAGACCTCGTCTCCTTGAGGAGTGCTAATACGAATGCGATGCCCCACTAATAGACCTGTGGGTAGCGCGTGCTCAAGTGCCTCATGAAAAATTTCCTGCGGATTGACCTCCACTGCGTATGGTTTTCCATTGACTTCTAATGTGAGAGGGATGGCGTTTGTTGTTCCCGCTTTTTGCGTTTCTGCTGTCTGATGCCACATAATAGAACAAACCCTTTCTAATAGATACCTCTATAGAAAGATAATAGCAAATTTTGCGTCAGTTATGCAGTATGCCGCCGTCGTCCCGCTTCTCCCACCCCCATCAAACGCCTCGTAATTGGCAACATGCGCATGTTCATTGGCAGACGTGGAACTATCAGACGCAGTCCACGAGCGGAGAGATCAAAGATGTGTTGCTGTGTTGAACTCCATTCTAAGCCAAAAATTTCGCGTATGGGTGGCGGGAGCAACGCACAGGTAACTTGTGTATTCAGGTGGAGGAATGGACGCAATAGCGCGTGTGTACGAGGAAAGAGTATGTGCTGGGCAAGTTGCCTTGACTGCGGAGTGGCCGCCAGCTTATCACTCTTGACCATTTCATTGACATACTGTTGCAAGTCCTCTACCGTCGCGGGCATAGCTTGTGGAGCGAGACCTAGTAGGTGTACGAGCGTCTTTGATTCCTGATAGTATTGGTCTTGCTCTTCCGCGCTCAGTGGTCCGATGAAAAGCTGGTAGGTAGATAAAATGGTATCGATCAAGGTGGCATGCACCCAGAGCAAGAGTTCGGGGTCGCGTGCTTTATACTGTGTGCCACCTGCAAAGCTCCCCGCTTGCTCCGGCAGTGTGCCGTGGACATGCGTATGCAGCCGATTAATGGTTCGGGCGGCTTCGTGTGCCAGAGGATGTGAACCAAAAGTAATCTTTTGGCCCAACACAAAGGTTCTGTCCATGCGACTCAATGGATCGGCCATGTAACTGCTGTGCTCACATACTCCGGTTGCTACCAGGGGATGCGCAATTTGCATGAGCACAGCGCGAGTGCCACCCAGTGTAATCACTATTTCACTGGCAATTTTCCAGGTGGCACTCCCAGGACCGTATAAGCCATAATCCTTCATTACTTGCCTGTTCTAGCTATGATTCGATGAATGTCCATAACGACAATTGGTTAGTACTACCAACCTCTCGTTTGGACAAAGGCTTCTCCTGCTAGCCGCTCGGCCTTATCGGGGTCTGTTTTCATAATCTCTATGATGACGGCGATATCTGGATTGGGAGCGAGCGTCAAGTCGCGTCTATCCTCCATTACTGCTTGTAGTATCTCGGCGGCTACCTGATCTGCCGTGAGCAATGCTACAACATTGAGATGCTTCATCGCCGCCTCGTCTTGGTGAATCATCGGCGTTTCTACCCATGCTGGATAGACAGTTGTCACTCCTATACCCGTGCCATGCAGTTCCACCCGTAGGGCCGTTGAAAAACCACGTATCGCCCATTTAGAGGCGCAATAGCCGGTAAGATAGGCAGCACCGAGTTTGCCCGCCACGGAACTGAGAAAGACGAAATGGCCACCGTGTTCCTGGCGCATGCTGGGCAGAGCCGCTCGCACGCAGTTGTATGTCCCCATGAAGTTGATGTTCATCATCAGTTGCATCTGCGCTGCTGTAAACTGATCAATAACACCACCATTACCTACACCCGCACAGGTGACAACCAGGTCGATGCGTCCAAAAGTATCGACCGCCTGGTGCATAAGCGCCTGGACTTGCTCTTCGCTGGTGACATCGGTGGCTACGCTTAAAATAGAACCCGTTGCTTCCGGGGTGTGTTGATGTAATCGCTCCTCTGCCTGTTGCAATCCCTGGCTATTGATATCAGCCAGGACAACATGCGTCCCTTTGGCACGTAGAGCCTGGGCCGTGGCATAACCGATGCCGCTTGCTCCACCCGTTATGACCGCAACTGCTCCCGCAAAATTCTTCAAAGCCATGTAATAACAGCTCCTCTCCTGCAATAAAAACATCAAGCAGTATACATGTGTTACACACTATACCGTTTGATCTTACGATGCTGCAAGGCTTCGCGTCAATTGATGATGCTCCTCGCAACCGTTAGAAAAATTGCAATCGTTTTGCTTTTTCGCGATTTCTATGTTATGCTCTAGCAAGCGTTTGTTTATTGCTGTCTCAGTTGAGAGCATAGCGGTGAACAGGACGTGAAGAGGTCCCGATGACTCCCAATTGGCACAGTCAATTGCATCGTGGACACCAAGCGAAGCTCTTCTATTTGAAAATGCTGCAGCGTTACATCTGAAGATGTGCCTGGAGCGAGAGCGCAAAGGAGTATCCGTAATGGCTCGTGTTCAATTCGACCATGTCTACAAGCGGTTCAACAAAGTTGAGATTGTCCATGATATCAACCTTGATGTTAAGGACAAAGAGTTCCTCGTATTGGTCGGCCCCTCCGGTTGTGGCAAAAGTACCTGTCTCCGTATGATTGCCGGCTTGGAAGAACTCAGCGAAGGCACAATCTCCATCAACGACAGGATTGTCAATAACGTTGCACCTAAAGATCGTGACATCGCCATGGTTTTCCAAAACTATGCACTCTATCCCCATATGAGTGTTTTCGACAACATGGCTTTTAGTCTCAAACTCCGTCACGTTCCCAAAGATCAGATTAAAAAGCGGGTAGAGGAGGCTGGCGAACTGCTCAACCTTGACCAATTGCTCAAGCGTAAACCTAAAGAGCTATCCGGTGGTCAACGTCAGCGTGTCGCGCTCGGTCGTGCCATTGTGCGTGAGCCGCAAGTCTTCTTGATGGACGAACCGCTCTCAAACCTGGATGCGAAACTGCGTGTCGAAACCCGCGCTAATATTACTAAGCTGCATCAGCGTATTCAAACGACGGTAATCTATGTGACACACGACCAGACAGAAGCGATGACAATGGGTAGCCGCATTGCCGTGCTCAATGCTGGTATCATTCAGCAGCTTGGTGCGCCGCAAGAACTCTATGATCATCCGTCAAACCTCTTTGTGGCCGCCTTCATTGGCTCTCCATCCATGAACCTCTTCTCCAATGCCAAAGTGGTGAGCGATGGTGAAAGCACAAAAATTGTCTTGGAAAACATCGGTCAGGTTGTGGTTCCACCACTTTATGTTGAACAGGCAAGAGCCTCTGCCGATAAAAACCTCACTTTTGGTATTCGTCCAGAGCACCTGGAAGATATTGCGCTGCTTCCATCGAACGAGCAAGGTGTTTCTGCTATCGATGCCCCTGTCGATGTTGTCGAAAATCTGGGCAGTGAATTGTTGGTCTATATGACCGCCAGTGGGAAGCAGATGGTAGCACGGCTCAATCCTCGCTCCGATGCACATCCTGGCGGCAATATTCGCCTTCACGTCGATAATACCCATATTCATCTGTTTGACACAGACTCTGGCAAAGCCATTTTCTAAGGCAACGTCATGGCTAAACAAAAAGCGGGGGGAGGTACCGGTCCCCCATGACGCTTGCCCCTTTCTTTTTTGCCCCTTCTTTTTTTTGGGGGGGGT
>JBPCJY010000094.1:0-11770 GCA_051004815.1 Ktedonobacteraceae bacterium | reverse complement strand
CATGGAACTCAACCTGATTGGCGATAGCACCGAGACACTGCGTGCGCTCATTCCTTACCTACAGCGGAAAACAGATCGCTCCTGGCGCGAAAAGATCGAAGCCGACTACCACGACTGGTGGAAAGTGATCGAAGCTCGCTCGATGGAAAGTGCCGATCCTCTCAATCCACAGCGTGTCTTCTGGGAGCTTTCGCAGCGGCTTCATGAGAACATCATTTTGACTGGTGATGCGGGAACCGCCACCAACTGGTATGGCAATACCATCAAAATGCGCCGTGGCATGATGGGCTCCCTTTCAGGCAGTCTTGCCACGATGGGGCCAGCCGTGCCGTATGCCATTGCCGCCAAGTTCGCCTATCCTGACCGCATCCCCATAGCTCTGACGGGCGATGGCGCCATGCAGATGAATGGCCTCGCGGCCATGATCACCGTCAAAAAGTACTGGCAACAATGGAGTGATCCGCGACTCATCTTTCTGGTCCTCAACAACCGCGACTTGAATCAAGTGACCTGGGAGATGCGTATCGAAGCGGGTAATCCAAAGCTGCCAGCAACACAGGACCTGCCGGATTTCCCCTATGCGAGTTACGCCGATTCGCTTGGACTCAAAGGCATTCGTGTGGACAAGCCAGAGGATGTTGGCGCAGCATGGGACGCCGCTCTTTCCGCTGACCGCCCTGTGATCTTCGAGGCGTATGTCTCTGGTGATATTACCACGATACCGCCACACATCAGCTTTGAGGAAGCGAAAAACTATGCTTCTGCGCTGTTAAAGGGCGATCCAAATGAAGGCGGCATTATTAAAGAGTCTATTAAGAGTGTGTTTGAGGGTATCATCCCTCACAAAGGATAAGCACAAATGCCAAGCACGAGATACAGCAACAACGTGGTTGCTATCGAGCGGCTGGATGTCTCTGCTTATACGGTGCCTACCGACTCTCCAGAGTCGGATGGCACAATTATCTGGGACAAGACAACGCTCGTTCTGGTAGAAGCAACCGCCGGTGGCATTACAAGCCTCGGTTACACCTATGCCGACCTGTCAACGGCGCGGCTCATCAAGGAACTATTGTCAGAAGTGGTCATTGGTCGCGATGCTATGTCCGTACCGGGAACATGGCTAGCTATGGTCGAGTCTATTCGCAATCTTGGTCGTCCCGGTATCGCCTCAATGGCGATTGCCGCCGTGGATATCGCTCTCTGGGACCTGAAGGCTCGTCTGTTACAACTGCCACTCGTTACCCTGTTGGGTGCGGTACGCGAGAGCGCGCCTGTCTATGGCAGTGGCGGCTTCACCTCTTACTCACGGGAGCAACTGCAAAGGCAGCTGGGCGACTGGGCTGCCGACGGCATTCCCCGCGTGAAAATGAAAATCGGTCGCCATCCAGACGATGATTTTAGCAGGGTCGCGAACGCACGCGAGGCGATTGGGCCAGATGTGGAGCTTTTTGTCGATGCCAACGGCGCGTATAGCCGTAAACAAGCATTGGCCATGGCGGAAGGCTTTGCTAAGCTAGGAGTCACCTGGTTTGAGGAGCCTGTTTCATCCGATGACCTGGCCGGTCTCCATTTGATACGTGACCGCGCTCCCGTCGGTATGGACATCGCCGCCGGTGAGTATGGCTATGATTTGTGGTACTTCCGTCACATGCTGGAAGCAGAGGCGGTGGATGTATTGCAGGCCGATGCCTCGCGCTGTGCCGGTATCACTGGCTTCATGCGTGTTGGTGCGCTCGTTGAGGCGCGTTCGATGCAATTATCGGCACACTGCGGGCCATCGCTACACGTTCATCCATGCTGTGCGCTCAACTCATTCCGGCACCTGGAATACTTTCACGATCACGCCCGTATTGAGCATATGTTCTTTGATGGCGTTCTGACACCAGTGCAAGGAGCGTTACATCCCGACCTGACTCGCCCCGGCCTCGGTCTGGAACTCAAACGTTCCGATGCCGCGCACTACGCGGTGTAAATTTGTTAAAACTCATCATTAATATAACAGAAGGGAACAGAACCGGTGAAACACGTCGTGGTACTCAACGAAAATAACCATACGCATCTCGCTAAAAGCAATGTGCGTGGCGGCAAAATGTCTGCCTCAGACATTGATGTCAGTGCATTAGAGCGTGAACTGCGCACAGATATTCAGGGCGAAGTGCGCTTTGACGATGGCAGCCGTGCGCTCTATAGCACTGATGCCTCCAATTACCGGCAGGTACCCATTGGCGTCGTCATCCCCAAAGATGTGGATGATGTCATTGCAACGGTCTCCCTCTGCCATCGCTACGGTGCGCCCATTTTTTCACGCGGCGGTGCGACCAGTCTTGCCGGTCAATGCTGCAATGTGGCAGTCGTCATCGACATGTCCAAATATATGAACACTGTCATTGAGATCGACCCCAAAGGTAAGTCAGCGCGTGTGCAGCCGGGAACAATCCTCGATGATCTCCGCGATGCGGCAGAAAAGTATCATCTCACCTACGGACCAGACCCGGCCACACATGACCGCTGCACACTCGGTGGCATGATCGGCAACGATTCATGTGGCACGCATTCACAAATGGCAGGCAAAACAGTCGATAACATTGATGAGCTTGATGTCCTCACCTACGAAGGTCTGCGTTTGCGCGTTGGCAAGACCAGTGATGAGGAACTTGCACGCATCATCCAGGAGGGTGGGCGTCGTGGCGAAATCTACGCTCGGCTCAAAGCTTTACGCGACAAGTATGCCGACCTGATTCGAGCGCGTTTCCCCAAAATTCCACGGCGTGTCTCTGGCTACAACCTGGATCAATTGTTACCAGAAAATGGCTTCAACGTTGCCGGTGCCTTAGTTGGCACGGAAAGTACCTGTGTCACCGTGCTGGAGGCAACCACACGCCTAGTAAGTAGTCCACCCGCTCGCACTCTGCTTGTCCTGGGCTATCCCGATATCTACCAGGCAACCGATCATATTCCAGAGATATTGGCCTTTGAGCCTATTGCTTTGGAAGGTATGGACGACAAAATGATCGAAAATGCTAAAAAACTGCATCTGTTGCCTGCCGATATTGCCTTATTACCCTCTGGTGGCGGTTGGCTCCTCGTCGAGTTTGGCAGTGATACCCGTCAACAAGCCGATGAGCAAGCAAAGAATTTACTGGAAAAGCTAAAGAGCCAGGATAACGCGCCCAATATGAAACTCTTCGCTGATCCCAAGAAGGCAAAGGATGTTTGGCTGGTACGCGAATCCGCCCTGGGAGCTACTGGACGTGTGCCTGGAGAGCCAGATGCCTGGCCAGGTTGGGAAGATTCCGCCGTTCCCCCCGACAAGGTTGGAGCGTATTTACGTGATCTGCGCGACTTGTTGACCCGCTATGGCTATCGCTGGGCCTTTTATGGACACTTTGGGCAAGGTTGTATCCATACTCGCGTCAGCTTTGACCTTGAGACCAGCGCGGGTATTCAGAAGTTCCGTCACTTTATGTTTGATGCAGCAGATATCGTCATCAAATACGGCGGCTCCCTCTCCGGTGAACACGGCGATGGACAGGCGCGAGCAGAGCTATTGCCCAAGATGTACGGTGACGAACTGATTGAGGCTTTCCGCGAGTTTAAGTCCATCTGGGACCCCACTTGGAAAATGAACCCCGGCAAGATGGTCAACGCCTACCGCATTGACGAAAATCTACGCCTGGGTGCCAATTATCAGCCCAAACAACTGCCAACACACTTTGCCTTTGTTGAAGATAACGGCAGCCTCGCTCGCGCCTCCTTGCGCTGCATCGGCGTGGGCAAATGCCGCCACTTAGAGGGTGGCACCATGTGTCCCAGCTTTATGGTCACACGCGAGGAAAAGGATTCAACCCGCGGTCGTGCTAGATTGCTCTTCGAAATACTACAAGGCAATCCATTACAAGACGGCTGGAAAAGCCCTGCTATGAAAGACGCGTTAGACCTTTGCCTGGCCTGTAAAGGGTGCAAAAGTGATTGCCCTGTCAATGTGGACATGGCAACCTACAAAGCCGAATTCCTCTCCCACTACTATGAAGGGAAGCTGCGGCCAGTCACAGGCTACTCGATGGGCTGGATTTACTGGTGGTCTCGGTTGGCAAGCATCGCTCCAGGCGTCGCCAACTTCTTTACACATACACCCATCTTGCGCAACATGGCTAAAGCGGTCGCGGGCATTGCACCACAACGAGACGTACCAGCTTTTGCTCCCCAGACCTTCAAGCAATGGTTTAAGCAACGCAAACCCAAAAATGTTGGCAAGCCGCAACTTATCCTCTGGCCCGATACGTTCAATAATAACTTCCACCCGGAAACCGCTATCGCGGCGGTTGAGGTACTGGAAGCGGCAGGCTACCAGATCATCGTGCCAGAACAATCCCTCTGCTGTGGGCGTCCACTCTACGACTATGGATTCCTGGACATGGCGGAACACCTGTTGCGCCAGATACTAGAAACCTTGCGCCCACAGATCGAGGCAGGCATACCATTGGTTGGACTGGAGCCAAGTTGCGTCGCTGTTTTCCGCGACGAACTGCTCAATATCCTGCCACACGATGAGGATGCCAAACGACTCGCACAGCAATCCTTCCTGCTCAGTGAATTTCTTGAGCAAAAAGTAGCTCATTATCAGCCCCCCAGGCTGCAACGCAAAGCCGTTGTGCATGGTCATTGCCACCATAAAGCCATCATGAAAATGAAAGACGAGGAGGCGATCCTCTCTAAGCTGGGTCTCGACTACCAGGTACCCGATACTGGCTGTTGTGGCATGGCCGGTGCCTTCGGTTTTGAAAAAGATCACTATGACATTGCGCTCAAAGTAGGAGAACGCGTGCTGCTGCCAGCCGTGCGCCAGGCCGAAAAGGAGACGCTCATTATCGCCGATGGCTTCAGTTGCCGTGAACAAATCGCCCAGACTACTGACCGTCAGGCCATGCACCTGGCCCAGGTTTTACAAATGGCACTACACGAAAGGGAAAATAACACTACCAGAGAATATCCTGAACAGCACTTCATGCCCACCAACCAGCAACGTGCGCTACACACGCAAAAACAACTCCTCGTACCCGCGCTTGTAATAACACTGCTGGCAGTACTAGGTGGCGTTCTTGCCTGGATAATGAAAAAGTAAAAATAGGATCGCCAGCCCTTTGGGGAGTGCAGAGGGCGCACCCTCTGCCGGGGTCTGGGGTGTCCCCAGTAAATTTATGTATTCTTTGTTGCCGCCTCCGGCGGCAACAAAGAATACATAAGACCATTGGAAAGGAAAGTCACCATGGCACTCAAAATGCCGACAAAAAATAGCACTGCTAACCCACTCTCACGCGTAATGGGAGGGAATCATCAAAGCGCCGGCTTATTAGAACTACTGCCGCGTAAGCTTACGCACGAAGGCTTCGTGCTCGATCAACATATTCGTGAGGGACGCTTCCAGCGCAGTCTGGCCCTCATTACCGCCTTCTCTAGCCTCCTCAGCGGGTTAGAAGTAACCTATGAGCACTATGTAGGGAGTTATAGCCAGCGTATCATGTATACTCCCGTACTCATCAGCCCGCTGCTATTTATCGTGGGTATCTGGAGTATCTTCAGTCGCTGGGCTGCAAGAGTACTACTACCAATTGTGTCACTCATCACCCTCATTGACGGCATCGTGGGGTTCATCTTCCACATTCGCGGCATTAAGCGTAAACCGGGGGGATGGCGTATTCCCATCTTCAATATCGTCATGGGGCCACCGATTTTTGCCCCTTTGCTGTTCGCTATCAGTGGCTTCCTCGGCCTCATTGCCACCTTCCTGCGCCGTGAGGATGACCTACAACGCAGTGGCTCTCCCTTCGGAGGAGCCTTGCGCCCAGTCATACCACAACCGCGTTCGGTATGGTTAAGCTGGTTGCCGCGCTCTATTCGACGCGAAGGCTTTGTCGCCGAACAGGATATACGCGAGGGACGCTTCCAGCGTGGACTGGCCGTGGCTACGGCAATTTCCGCCTTCTTCAGTGGTTTCGAGTCGCTCTACTCCCATTACAAAAACAACTTCACCTTCAAAATTGAGTGGGTGCCGATTGTGCTCACCCCAATCATTATGATCGCGGGTATTGGCACAGTCTGGAGCAAGACTATCGCTCGCACATTGTTGCCGTTATCCTCCGCGGCAGCCGTGCTCAGTGGAGCGATTGGTTTCTTCTATCATGCTCGTGGAATACTTCGTCACCCAGGCGGCTTAAAGCTTCCACTCTTTAACCTGATGTATGGCCCACCTATCTTTGCACCGCTACTGTTTGCCGCCACGGGCTTCCTTGGCCTTCTGGCTAGTCTCTTGAGAAGGGCTGACTGATGAACATCAAAAGCAGACGTACCACTCGGCAAGCACAACCAGTAGATCAAACACGTCTACCTGTCGATCCCGCGACACAGCAACCCCGCGAGCCGCGACCACAGCCTGGCTACTACCCTGGTTTTCAGACCATGGGCCAAAAGGCATTCTGGGACGAGGCGACGCGCAATGTCGTGCTGGCTCGTGTTGAACAGGTACCGCCCATCCGCTTTTTTACGCCGGAGGAAGTGCCATTAATGCAAGCTGTCTGTGATCGCTTGCTGCCACAGGATGACCGCGACGAGGCCTATAAAGTCCCTATCATGAACTATATCGACAACCGCCTCCACAGCAGACGCATCGACGGCTATCGCTTTGAGGATATGCCCCCCGATCACGAGGCACACCGCCTCGGCTTACAGGCCATCGAAGCCATTGCGCAGCACCAATATCATACCTCGTTCATTGATCTAGATCAGACACAGCAAGATACTGTCCTCAAATCTATTCACGATGGCAAGCCACCAGCGGCCCACGAGATATGGCAAAAAATGCCTGTGACGCGTTTCTGGATGCTCATTTTGCAGGACGTGTTGGACGCTTACTATGCCCATCCCTATGCCTGGGACGAGATCGGCTTTGGCGGCCCATCCTATCCTCGTGGCTATATGCGCCTCGAAGGCGGCAAGCCGGAACCGTGGGAAGTACACGAGCAACGCTATGAGTGGCAAGCCCCTGCAGGTGCTCTCTCCGATACCTATGAACAAATCGGCGGCCCTGGTGGACACAAACAACAAACATCAGGACAAGAAGGCACTCATTAACACGCACTAATACGTAAAGGAAAACATACTATGAAAAGTCCACTGTTGGGAGCGTTTAAAGGCCCCAAAACAGCTGACCATATGGTGGGGTCAATCCAAAAGATTGCTGCTCCTATGCGCACATATAAACCGAGCGAAGAGGTCGATTTCTGCATCGTTGGCGTGGGCGCGGCGGGAGGCGTGCTGGTACAACGCCTCGCGAAGGCAGGTTTCAAGGTCGTTGGCATTGAAGCTGGCCCATTCTGGGATACCGAGCGCGACTGGGTCAGTGACGAAGCTGGCTCATCCAAGCTGTACTGGAATGACCTGCGTATTACAGGCGGAGAAGACCCCATCACGCTTGGGGCCAACAATAGCGGACATGGCGTAGGCGGCGGCTCAGTTCACTGGGCTGGCTTTACTCCCCGCTTCCATCCTTCCGACTTCCGCGTCTACTCTCAAGATGGCGTGGGTACCGATTGGCCCATCGATTATGAAGATATCAGGCCGTATTATGAATTACTGGAGAAAGAAATCCCTGTCGCGGGGCCAGCATACTATCCATGGGGGTATCCTCACGGCTATACCTACGGCCCACATCCACTTGGCGGCGTAGCCGATATCCTCGTGAAAGGCTGCACGAATCTGGGCATTCGCGTCGTGGCGGGTGGCCCCGTTGCTATCAACTCCGGCTCACATGCCGACCGTCCTCACTGCATCTATCGAGGCTTCTGCATTCAGGGCTGTAAAGTGGGAGCGAAACAGAGCACGCTCGTCAGTCATGTGCCTGATGCCGTCCGGCACGGAGCAGAAATTCGCGATAACTGCATGGTTGGTCGCATTAACATGGGCAAAAATGGGTTGGCAACTGGCGTCACGTACTTTGATCCCCAGGGTAACGAGGTAGAGCAAAAAGCCAGGGTTGTCATCGTCAGTGGGTACGCGATTGAGACGCCGCGCCTGCTTTTAAATTCGGCCTGTCCCGGCTTTGAGCAGGGGCTTGCCAACTCAAGTGGCACGGTGGGGAAATACCTGATGGTGCAAATAGGCAATGTCGTGATGGGGCGTTTCACCGATCTGGTGCGCATGTACAAAGCTCCGCCAGCCAATGGACTAACGGAGGAATTTTACGAAACCGACCCCAAGAATGACTACGTACGCGGTTTTGCCATCCAAACCGTCGGGCCGCTGCCCATTGCTTTCTCCAAACAGCTAATGGTAGCCAAAGGAGCATGGGGCTGGGGCATGCGCCGCGCCATGATGGATTATAACCACTGGGCCGCCCTCGGCGTCCTGGGCGAAATTCTGCCATGGGCCGATAACCGCGTTCAACTCGCCGATGAGACCGATCACTTTGGCCTTCGCGTCGCCAAAGTGACCTTTCAGTTGCATGACAACGACAAAAAGATCGCCAAAGCTGGCGTCAAAAAAACCACAGAAATTTTGTATGCCGCCGGAGCCGAAGAGGTAGTAGAGGAGGCACGTTACGCACACCTCGTCGGCGGCGCACGCATGGGCAAAGACCCGAGCACCTCCGTCACGGATAGCTTTGGTCGCACCCACGACATACCCAACCTTTTCGTCTGCGATGGCAGCTTACTGCCAACACAGGGATCAGCGAATCCCGGCCTCACCATTCAGGCACTAGCCGCACGTACCGCCGACTATATGATCTCGAATGGGGCAGACCTGCTCTCGCATCATCCCGCAAGCGTTTCTGTATCCAACCCGCCCATCCGCCACAACATGTCTCCCAAAGGGACAGCAGGCAGAGGCGTCCCAAGAATCAAATAAAGGAGAGCATATTATGAACAATACTCGTGCAAGACGCATAGCGGAAATGTTCACCCAACGAGGGGCGGATTTCCACGCTATTATCTGTCGCTTACCACAGAACGTTACCATGCTAACCGGCTATTCACCCATCTTAGGCAATTCCTTCTGTGTTGTCTCACTCGCCAGCGACCACATGGGTGTACCCATTTCTGGCACGCGCTCAGCCAGGGATGTGGAGATTCGCCTCGCCGTCCCCAAAGACGAGGAAGACCTCGTTCCACCCGGCACAGCCGTAGAAGTGCGAACATTCTCTGAAGAAACCATGGACTATATTAGCAATACTATCCAGGCCGTGCGCACGCCCTTAGCTGAGCTATTGAGGTCATTGGGTCTCAAAAGCGAGGCAGTCATCGGCTACGAAGGGAGCTATTCACCTATTGCTACTGGTTACACCCAGGTTGGTACCCCTGGCCCCGCCACGCTTGACCTGCTGCATTCGCTGTTCCTGGGAGACTACCTGCGCGATGCCACCGCCATGCTGGATGAGCTTGCCTCTATCAAAACGGAAGAGGAACTGGGCTTCATCAGACGCTCAGAAGAAGTAGGCCATCAGGGCTTTGTAGCGGCCCGTAACGCCATCCGAGTAGGAGCGACCGAGGCGGATGTCGCAGCCGCCACCTATTCTGCCTTGCTGCGAGCTGGCTATGCCGCCCCTGGCGCACAGCATGTGTTGCCATATGTTCACGTCATGGCGGGTGCGCGGGCCGCTCTCGCGTATCGCGCCTTCAATCTCACCTCGAATAAAACTATTGAACGTGGAGATACAGTGACGGTACAAATGGAAATTAGCATCAATGGCTACTGGGCCGAGCTTACTCGTAGTTTCTTCGCCGGTACCGTTAGTGATGAGTGGCGCAAAGCACATCAAGCCTGCATGGCAGCGCAAGACGCCGCCTTGAAGAGTATTCATGATGGCGCATCTGCACGCGCTGTTGATAGTGCGGCACGTACCGTTATGCAAAACGCCGGATTTGGTGCAGCCTTTAAACATGGCCTGGGCCATGGGTTCGGTTTCCAAGCGATTAACCACGCCGCCGCCCCCGTTCTACATCCAGCTTCAAAGGCAGTATTACGCACCGGCATGGTTCACAATATGGAACCAGCCGTCTACCTGGAAGGGAAAGGTGGCATTCGTCTGAACGACAACGTAGCCGTGAAGGATGATGGCTACGAAGTTCTCTCAAAGAGCATTCCTCGCGACCTCGATTGGCTCGTTGTCCAGGAGTAATCCAATCCATCGTATACACTACCAAACGAAAAAGGGCAAACCTATGCAAACCGATACGACCAACAAAAACAAAACGCACGATAGCGCATCAACCGCGCAACCAGAAACCACGTACCAACCACGCGTAGTGATTGTGGGAGCAGGTTTTGGTGGGCTACAAGCGGCCAAATCACTGGCGAAAGCCCCGGTCAAAGTGACGGTGATCGATACAAATAATTTTCACTTGTTCCAGCCCATGCTGTACCAGGTGGCAACCGCCGGTCTTTCACCTGCCGATATCGCCTCACCCGTACGTCAGATACTCCAACACCAGTCCAATACCGAAGTCTTGATGGCGGAAGTGACCGGTGTTCATGTTGATGAGCAGCGCGTCTTGATGGGCGAGCAATCGCTACCTTATGACTACCTGCTTCTCGCGACAGGAGCAACCTCTAACTACTTCGGGCATGATGAATGGCAGAAGTTAGCACCTTCCTTAAAATCCATTGACGATGCCATAGTGGTGCGTGACAAAGTCCTGTTAGCCTTTGAAGCAGCGGAACGCGAACCCGATGAAGAGAAACGTAAAGCACTGCTGACCTTTGTATTAGTCGGTGGTGGCCCGACCGGTGTTGAGTTGGCGGGAGCAGTTGCGGAACTAACGCATCAGGCCCTTGCAGGCCAATTCCGCCATATCCGCCCGGACTCGGCGCGTATTATCCTGGTCGAAGGCAAGAACAGAATCATGCCCAGCTTCCCTGCTTCATTAACGAAAAAGGCACGCGCAAAACTGAACGCCATGGGCGTAGAGATACGTTCAGGCGTCCATGTCAAGTCAGTAAAATCCGATGGCGTGATGATTGGCGACCAACACGTCGCCACAGAGAACGTCATCTGGACCGCCGGTGTCAAGGCATCGCCCGCCGGTCAATGGCTCAAAGTTCAGACCGATCACGATGGACGCGTTAAGGTGCAAGCGGACATGACCGTTCCCGGCCATAAAAACATTTTTGCGCTTGGCGATACAGCTCTCGCACTACAAAATGGTAAGCCCCTACCAGGTTTAGCTCCCGTCGCAATACAAGAAGCAAAGTATGTCGCATCCGTCATCGAAGACCACGCCGCGCATAAAGAACATCCACGGCCATTCCATTACTTCGATAAAGGTACAATGGCAACAGTGGGTCGTTCTTTTGGCGTTGTCGATATTGGCTTTCTCCACTTCACCGGCTTTTTTGCCTGGCTTACATGGCTCTTCGTTCACATACTATTCCTGCTTGGGGCTCGCAATCGCCTGTCGGTGCTTTTCCAATATGCCTGGTCATACTTTACCTATCAGCGCGGTGTACGCGTCATCTTGCCACAACACAACACCAAACCGCCAGCATAAAACCACTGGCTCGCTATTATTCATACGATTTTGTACTAGCTAAGGATTTCTCTCCCTTTGGTTCCGTCAAGTGAGTTGTGGATGTGTAGCCTGCGGCTACACATCTATGGGGAAGAAATGGGATAACCCCCAATACCTTCCCAAATGTGAGTTGTGGGGGGGGGGGGGGTGGGTGACAAGACGCAAACAAAAAAAAAAAAACCGCGAAACACCGAAAGAGAGGGGAAGAG
>JBPCJY010000093.1:0-39766 GCA_051004815.1 Ktedonobacteraceae bacterium | reverse complement strand
CATCCAAATGACTTGTGCATTGAATGACCGCCTCTGCTCTTTGGCTTGCGTATCAATCAAGGCAAACAAGTCTACAGGGAACCTGATGGATAATTGTTTCTCTTTCATATAACCTAGTATGCACTATTTTAACCTATGTGTCAAGGGGAGAGATGTCTACGGAACGGGATGTATGACCATGTTTTTGTAACTGGTTACACATCCCTATAACAATGAGGTGTCGCTTGTACGCAAAGTTACGTAGCCTAGAGTCTCTTCCTTCCCTTAATTGACTTATAAATGACTTAATGAGGTTAGCTTAAGTTAGATATTTCGATTCGCAACCTCTTCATGGAGCCTATGATACGGCTAAGAGGTTATGCAAAGGTTGAGAAAATATTGAGAAAGGATGCTTATTGAATGTTTTTGGTTAACGTTTCTCAATGCTATCATCGCTTGTATTTATCTAGCACGGTATCTGTCTTCATAATAGAAATACAGCGTGGTTGTTATCTATTAACGCCTGCTAGCTTTAATAGAGTGCTAAAACGACACTCACTGTTGGCAATAATTAAGTTTTTGCTTGATTAGAAAAGCCTCCACGTAATAAATACGCTCGACTTTCCCCAAAAATACGTCCTTTGGCGTATGACACTCATCTATTTCACGGTTATAATGAATATAGAAACATATAATGAGGTTCGCTTGAAACACAGGAAGGAGCACCTTCTATGCCCATGGCAAACACTCGGCGTAGACTGATCTGCTTTCTGCTGATATTCATCGTTAGCTTGGGAGCGTGTAGCACAGCCAACGTGGGGAAAAACGTTGCGGCGGGGACAACGCTATCATCGCCCGTTGCTTTTATGCCTCAAGCAAAACCATTTCCCAATGCGTCCCAACTAAATGCCTATCTTACGCATCTGACGGAGACCGGGGTTTTGAGTGGCTCTGTGCTGGTGGCAGAGCATGGGATGCTATTCAGTAAGAGCTACGGATTGGCGGACAAAGATGCACGCATTCCCAATACGCCACAGACGCGCTTTCGCATTGGGTCACTGACCAAACAATTTACCGCTATGGCGATCCTCATTTTGCAGGAAAGCGGAAAGCTACATGTGCAGGATCATCTCTGCCAGTACATCGCGGGTTGTCCCGCAGATTGGCAACCCATTACGCTGTTCCACCTGTTGACACATAGCTCCGGTATTCCAGACTACACAAACTTCTCCGATTTTGTGGCGACATGGACGCAGCCAACGACACCTGAACAGCTTATCGCACGCTTCAAAAATCAGCCACTGGATTTTCCTCCCGGCTCGCGCTTCCAGTATAGTAATTCGGGCTTCGTCCTGCTGGGTTACATTATCGAGCGTGTCAGTGGCGAGTCGTATGCTACATTTTTACAACAACATATCTTTACTCCCCTCAAGCTGCACAATACCGGCTATGATAGCACGCATCCTGCACAGCCACAGCACGCCACCGGCTATTATGCTGGTTATGTCAAGCCCGACGCCTACGATATGTCGGTACTCTATTCCGCGGGAGCTTTGTATTCTACGGTGCAAGATTTGTATGTATGGGATCAGGCACTCACACACGCTACATTGATCTCGCAACAGGCCATGAACGCCATGTTCACTGTCCATATCCCATGCCCACAATCTGGCCCAGGTGGCTGTTTAATGCACACAGATCTGGGGTATGGCTATGGTTTATTCATTGCCGCCGAACCCGAGGGCAAGCTCATCTACCATGTCGGTCGTATCGATGGCTTTCTCGCGTACAATGGCTTCTACCCTCACAGTGATCTCGCTGTGGTGGTTCTGAGTAACCTGGAAACAACCAATGTGTTGCAGATAGGTAGGACACTGGCCGCCATGGTTTATAGTTGAGTAATGCACTCTCCAAAAGACGAGCTTGTGATACAATAGCGACTATGCAAATATGTGTATGCGTAAAACAGACGCCTGATAGCAGCTCGGTCTATATTGACCCGATCAGCGGGCAAGTAGATGTCGAGCGTTTCGTACAGATATTGAATCCGGCAGATGCTTGCGCCGTCGAAGCCGCGGTACGCTTGAAAGAGCAGGTTGGTGGCTTCATAGAGGTGATTACAGTAGGGCCTGCTGATGCTGAGGGAACGCTCAGGGCGGCTCTGGCTCTTGGTGCGAATAGGGCCACGCGTTTATGGCATACACAGGCAAGTGAGTGGGGGCCATTTACGGTTTCTACAGTATTAGCGGCCTACATTCAGCAGCAATTACCTCAACCCGATCTCATTCTGTGTGGTGATACCGCTAGCGATTGGTCATCTGGCATCGTTGGCCCGGCTATGGCGGAGAGGCTGCATCTTCCTCAAGTTACCAGCGTCTCACGCCTGGATCTCCTTCCAGCCAGCGCGGAGGACATTGAACTTACCTTGCTAGTCACGCGCAAACTTGAGCGCGGATACCGCGAACGCCTGGGAGCGCATTTACCGCTCCTCATTACCGTTACCAGCGATCTGAACGAGCCGCGCTATCCTTCTCTGCCAGCCCATATCGCGGCCTTGCGTGCCAACATCTCCGTAGAGAATCCGCTTCCATTGCTCAGCCAGAGCATACAAGAGGAGGCAGAAGAGACTGTCCTCCTGGAAATGCACACCCCGCGACCGCGAGCCAGGCATGTTCCAACTCCTGATAGCCATCATTCAGCCTTCGAGCGTATCGGCGAGATCATTATGGGTGGCGCGACCGGTCGCCAAACACGCCTGGTCGAAGGCACAAACGAAGAGTTAGCACAGGTGTTAGTGAACTTTTTACGCGAGAAAGGCTTTGTAGAGTAGTTCCCACCAGGGCGACCGCAAGGGTGCGCCCTAGAAACCGCCCCCAAAAGCTGGTTTCCTCATTCAAGAGCGCGATGGGCGTGACTCTCGAACGAGAAGATGGCGGGAAAAAAGCGCAGACGCTTTGGAGTGTGGACAGGCACCAGCGATGGAGGCCGCTTTCGCGGAACGCGCTGCTCAGGTATAACAGACCAACGTCCCTTATCAGGTATTCTCAGGCGAAGCTGCATCTGTTCTCGCCAGAAGCGGGCTGGAGCGCAAAGAGGATCGATTTGAACCGCCCGCGTGTAGGCATCATACGCCTCTCTTTCGCAAGCAATCTCGCGGAGTATGTTTCCCTTGCCACAATAGGCCTCAGCATTAAAAGGATTCAACTGTAGGGCTTGTTTGTAAGCAACCAGGGCCTCATAGTAGTTCTCGAGGTCATAAAAGACGTGTCCCATGTTCACATATACAGGCACAAGTGGGTCAAGCTGGATAGCTTGCTCATAGGCTGCGATCGCTTCCAGTGGACGGTTGAAGCGATGCAAGACGAATCCCAGCTTCTGGTAGATTTCTGCATTCCCAGGGTCAAAGCGCAGAGCTTCTTGGTAAGCCGCTATAGCCTCCGCGTAACATTGGATGCTATAAAGCACTTCCGCCTGACATATGCGAGCCTGCACATCAGTCGGTTGCAGTTGGAAGACCTGCCCAAAGGCCACCAGAGCCTCTTCGTAACGATCAAGGAACACGAGAACTTTGCCGCGATTGTAGTGAAAAGTTGCCTGGTTGGAATCGAGAGACGTGGCCTCTTCGTAGGCAATCAAAGCCAATTCATAACGATGCAGCCTGTACAAACAGTTTCCCGCACCGTTATACGCGTTGGCATCATGAGGATCAAGGCGCATAGCCATCTGAAAGGCAGCTAAAGCTTCCTCGTATTGTTCCAAACCCGCGAAGGCAAGTCCCCGATTATAGTGAAAAATGCCTTGCTGAGGATCGAGCCGAATGGCCCGCTGAAAGCAGAGACATGCCTGCTCATAGCGGCCAAGCCGATAGAACACATTTCCTCTGCAATTTACTGGATAAGCATTAGCATCATCGAGTTGCATAGCCTGTTCGTAGGCAACCAGAGCCTCTGCATAATATTCAAGCTGAAAGAGCGTATCGCCCATGCGTATATAAACCACACTTGTGGCGGTGCCATACTGTATGACGCGCACAAAGGCAGTCAGGGCCTCCGCGTACGACTCGCATTCGTAGTAGGCATTGGCCACCTCCAACCACTGTTCGCGGGTCTCTTGCTCTGTGCCGGATATCTTCATCGCGGGGAAAGCTCCGCAGAACTCTCTGCTCATGGAATCGTCTGTCGAATGCTCCATGCACATATCTTTCGTCCATTACGCAGGCCAATTTCATTCGTATTGATAACACTCTATATATTACCCGCAAAGAAGGTTAATCGACAAGGGGAAACTGATCTTCTGGGGCTGTTTCGGCTCCCAGTTTTTTCTATTGCTCATTACTGCCCCACGCGCTCACCTTATCAAGTGACGACATCTCTTCTTCGGTGAGCTTGAGCGTGACTGCGCCGAGCAGTTCGCGTACTTGTTCGACCGAGGTCGCGCTGGCAATAGGGGCTGTAATGCCGGGCCGAGCCAGAATCCATGCCAATGCCACCTGCGACAGTGTTGCGTTATGAGCTTTCGCCACGCGGTCGAGTTGATCGAGCACACGGAATCCCTTGTCATTCATGTATCGTTCCCGGATACCCCTTCCCTGTTTCTATCGTTCCCAAACAATCAAGCTTACTGCTATTGACACGTTCTTTTGACACGAGAAGATACGCTATATAACATCATATTAGAAGCGTCCACATAGCCATGTCTGCCGATGAGGCAGGCATGGCTATGTGGACGCTTCTAATGATCATTCTTTTAGCGACTAAGGCGTCTCGCCCAAATTCTTCTGGATAAACAACCCCATATCATAGGTGCCGCCAGTATCGCCGATGGCACGCCGATCCCACCACCACTGCCAGATGTGTTGAGCCGCCAGGCTAAAGTTAAACTTCGCATTGGGCGGCGGATTATCGCCATAAGACAACCAGAGCCATGGGCCGACGCCCCCATATGTCGCTTCACCATCGCAGTTGTTAGTTTTGGTTGGCACACAGGGAGGTGGCTTGTAACCCTCGTCCCACCATGTGCGCATGTGGTATTGGTGGAACAGGTAGTTCCCTTTTGCACTCGCATATTGCGAAGCGGCGTTGTACAGATTATCACCGCCCGCGATGATGACCGGATACGACTTCGCGGTAGAGGCACAGCCGTCGGGGTAGTTGAAACAGACATTAGTATAGTCACGTACATACCAGGCAAACGGCCACGTAGCGTCGTTCATCAGTCCGATGGGCAGGAGGTGCTTGCCACCATATATCTTCTGGTCGAGCGCATCGACCTTCGCCATCACCGTGTTGACATCCGTCGTTGTTTGCACATAGACCATCATCTCATGAGGGCCGTCGGCAGCATGCACATACGAGACCTCATACATGTTATGGATCGTGGGCAATAAGAGCAGAATTGCCAGAACAAGGCCAACAGCCGCAGCAGCCCCATTGAGTAAGCCTACACGCCGCCGTGGTTGCGGACGGAAAGTTGGCATGAGCTTGTCCTCGTCTCCCTCGACATCTAATGGCACGATTACCGGATGCTCCTCGTCCTCGTTCTCAACGGAAGCCACCGGAACGATGCTCTTTGCGGGAGCGGATTTACCCAACCAACCCTTTACCATGTCAATACAGGTCACTACGACTGGCTCAAGACCAATCGCCGCCAGCAGAAGCATAGGCATGGTCATATGGATCATCAACCAGGGCATCTTCTCGGCAGCCCATGAGTAGATGAAAACGTTACCCACGAACCAGTAGGCCAGGAAAAGGCGGAAACGCGTCGGTCGCAGGATAGAGCGTACCAGACCAACGATACCGAAAATGACACCGATCTGCTCATACAGAGGGATTAACATGAGGTAGTAATACCATGGCTGCCCGCCACGCGCCACCTGCTGCTGCTGTATCCAATAATACAGTCCCTCCCAGATGCCATCGCCAATACCATTTTTGATGTTGGTGAACAGCACCGTAAATAGCACCAGGAAGATGGCCCAACCGGCCAGGAGAGCGAAAAACCAGTGCGTCCAGGGCATAGTAAAGATGGTATCAAGTAGTGGTTGTCGTTCAGGATCGATGCGCCTGGCGAGGCCACGACGACCAGAAGGTGGAAGACTACCAAACATTTCACGCCCCAGGATGCTCAGCACATAGATACCCAGCAGAATTCCTATCCATGGCACGATAGCCACAGTCTTATCCTTCAATCCCTGCACATACAGGTTGGAAGCGGTCGTATTTTTCGGGTCTGTGACATAAATGGAGAGTGCTTTTAACCAAGCAAAGAAGGCTTTAGCAGCAAGGCCCGCCACGACGAAATAGGCTAACAGAAAGATAGGAGCAGCGGTAGTACGCGGCATATACCAGGGAGTGGACTTCCCATCAGGCTGCGGACGTACCTTCCAACGCAGACCGATTTCCCAGGCGAGCAAAGCTCCCATAAAACTGCCAAAGATGGCAACCGTTAAAAATGTCGCCTCTTTGGTGGCGTAGGAGAGCGCGAAGGCCAGAGCCGCCAGGACGATCCAGCGCATCTTGCGATCACGCACGTAGCGAGCCACCGAGACTACCAGCAACATGGTGAAACAGGCCATGTAGATGTCTTCACGAGCGAAGCGCGAGAAATAGACCATACTGGGCGAAACAGCCAGCAGGAAACAGGCAAGCATTGCACCCCACTTGCCCAGATAATCGCGCACGAAGTAGGGCAATACCACGATCAATGAACCGAGTGTAGCAGCGGCGATGCGAACAGTCGTGGTGTTAATACCATGGTCAGGCGCATTAAGCCATTGCGAAATCTGATAGACAAACGCGATAGCATGGAACTGGAATGGCCCGTGCAAGAGTGGATCATAGTGATAGCAGGAAACATTCGGATTGAAGCAGGAAGCCCAGTTTTCTATGTTATGCATGAGCTGCAATGAGAAATAGGCGTGGAGGCTTTCGTCATGGTGCAGAGGCTTATCACCCAGTCCCCAGAAGCGCAAAATCGTGCCGAGCAAAATAATTGCCCAGTACGGTGCCCAGGTAATCAGTTGCTCTCGTGAGGGCGGTGTGAAGCGCAACTTTCGTGGTCGCTCTATCGGTTCGTCATCTTCCTCGGTAGGTGACATGACTGTCAGAGTGTGTTCCCCCGTATCGTGTGTCATCGTGTCTGTACTACCAGACACGAATTGTGGCTCTTCCGCAACGTGCATCTCCTCTGACGACTGGGTACTGCTAAGCGACTCACCCAGGGCATGAAGCTCCTCATTTGCGGACTGAACATCGAGGGGTTCCTCTACCGCGTCTTCTTCCTCACTATACTGATCGTCCACCAGCGGCTTATCTACAGCTTCACTGCTTGCTTGTGGTTCAGTTTCATAACTCTTCAAAAAAGCCTCCTTGAGTACCAGCAAGGCACCTCTATGTCAACCTACGTCTATCATATCTACAGGCACAGCCACTTCTTGGCTCTATGCACACAATGCTACTTTTTGACTTTATATATTGTTACACCGTTGGCAGAATAGACAACTTGCATAAAGGCAGCAAAACGATGTAAGTCCGCCTTTGGATACTTCAATTGCTCTAATTGCCCAACGTATAGATATTGGGCCTGATAACGAGCAAGTAAGTTCATGACCACTGCTGGATGAGGGTCTGTATAGATGCTGATCACATCCCCGCCACGACTATTAAAATCAACGGCGTTCTGCCCTTTATTCAGCCAGTTCACCCGCCATTGGTACTCGTGACCAACCCAGCCCATGATTGTGGGCAAGCCGGTGAAGGCCGAGATACGCCCATAACTGCTATAATCATCGCCAACTGCCTCTACAATCACAGGATTACCACTCACGTTGCTATTGAGCCAGCGAATGGCGGCATAATCACCGGAGGTATCGTAATCACACTCTGGAATAGTGCAGTTTTGCAGGTAATTGATGCCATCCAGGCTATTTACGCGTTGGGTGTAATGATTCGTTCTCGCATATGTTCCGGCCAGTGGATAGACTGCGCTCGCCAATAGCAGGAGCAATAGCCCGACGCCCCACAACGACTCTACACCGCGTTGCACAAATCGCTGCCCACGCGCTACTATCCCTACAGTATGGAAATTATCCAGGATGAAGTAGAGTCCGGCCCCGGAAGTTACCGCCAGCAAGGCCCACGCTTGAAAATAAAACTTAAAGACGCTGTTCATACGCGGATAACTACCCGCGAACACATCCTTTAAGTAAACCAACTCGGTAACAGCCACCAAACCAAAGGCCACACCACCTAACAAAAGGATAAATGCCTGTGAGCGATCGCGCAGCCCGCACAGTATCGCTACAGTCGCAAAGGCCGCAATACTGCCCGCCACAGCAAAGGTGGCTCCATTGGACACGAGCCGTGATAAAATCAATGCCATCACGGCAATAACAACGACACTAATGAAACCACCATTTAACCACCCTGGTCGTGCCTTTGCTGGTCGCGCAGCTTGTGTTGCATTCCCTGTATTCTCTGCATTCTCCGCTACAGCCATTACGGCAATAGCTCGTTCCGCTTCTTTATGAGTAATATCCACGTTTAAATCAGTGATAATCGGTGGCTCCCCACCAAAGATGCGAGGGTCGTCATCGCTAGTATCAGTTTCCACATTCACGACAGAGGTAAAGAGTGGGTGTTTGAAGGCATTGGCGAGCAATAATGAGAGGAAGACGAAGGCAAATAAGCCGTAAATCAAGATTTCATTCGCCAGTGGTGAGCGATCAGCAGGCCCCACAATACCAATGCCCTGCGATGGCGAAATGAAGTTCAGATAAAATGGCGCATAGAGCATGAAGGAGAGTGCGATCAACCCGGCACAGGCGGTAAAAACATCTAGCAGCAGTTCCAGACGAAAGCGTAACCCATAAGCCAACCACTGCTGTAGTGCGATACAGATGACGGCCAATCCTACATAGGTTGGGTAATCCCACCCGTTCATAGTGAAAAGGCCACCAAGCACCAGAGCCGAAATGCCCATCGTGAATGGTAGTTGCCAACCGTGACCAAAGACAAAGAGACCCTTACCCCCTTTGCCTGTATCACTCTTATCTCCCTCATCCCCCGTATAGGCCAGGAACAGGTTAAACACAATTCCTATCGCGAGGATAGTAAATGCCAGGGCCAGGACGTGCGCGTGAAAACAGGAGAGCAAGAAGCTGAAGGCGGGAAATTCGTTGATGGTCTTATCAATGACTCGCGAAGGACTGTACCAGTTGAACTGAGAAAAGTCACCATGCGCCTCCCACCACTGCTGCGTGGCGGCAAGATTGCCCAGTACCAGCCCCATGATAAAGGTCAAGAAACCATAGGGCATAGCACGCCACAGTGACGGATAGACGCTATCGGCTGGCTCATCTACAGCACCTCCTGCTCGACTGCGTTTATAACGCGCCCAGGAAACGATGTTGCAGGTGACACCGAAGAGGTTGACAGCGGTCAAGCCAAAGTACATGCAAATACCAGTGTTGAAAGCAATAGAAGGACTCTGGCCGAGCAGTTTCGCCAGCATGGCAGCAGTAAAGTGGGCATAATAGTAGTAGTTTATAGAAAGGCCAGCATACCACATGTCGCTCGGCGGGAAATGGGGGCTGCGCATAATGGCGGCAATAAAGCCTTCATCCATAAACATTTCAGAACCCTGAATATTCGGCACATAGGAGCGAATCCAGCCCAGTAGAAACATCATGCCCAAAAAGACGAGTTCAGTGACAATGACATAGGAGAGGTTAATACGTACCACTTTGATAATAGTCCGACGTACTTTCAGGAAACCAATCAGATTGAGAGCCAGCAGGAGCAGCAGAACGCCCGCGATAAAGAATTGGCTAAAGGGCAGCACGTTCAGCGTCATGAGTGGCAGCCAGACGCAAAAAGCCAGCACAGCCACACCAAGTGCCTTGCTAAAGGCCCAGCCCCGATCCGGTAGATTGTGAAATACGGTGAAGGTGAGTGGGAGGCAGATGAAGCCCAATACTTCAACCAATGCCCACATTTGTAATAGTTCGACCATACACTCTCTCAGTTTTTTTTGACACCATTATAAAACACGTTGGCAACACAGCTATTTTACACATGTTTCTCTGTTTGTACCATAGCTACAGACGGATTGGATGCTTTAGAAGTTCCTCACCATACCTTTTGGCTATTGCATTCAACTAACACATCACTTTATGACTTCATAAATCGTCACACCACTTGCACGATAGGCGATGCGCAAAGTGTCTCCGCCCATGCGGTTGAACTTACTGAGTCCGTTAACGTTAGTCGGCTGATTGCCATAGAGTTGTTGCTCCAATGGCCCAAGATAGATATATCGCACATGGTAGTAGTGCAATAATTTCAGTGCCGCTGCCTCATCTGTTGTAGTATATATACTATTGATGTCTGCGGCACGATTACTAGACTGATAGTCATAGCGCTGTTCGCTGACATGGTCGGGCCAGCCCAAAACATCAGGTAAGCCAGTATAGACGGAGACGCGGTTGTACCACTGGTAAGAGGCAGGAGCCGCAGCTTCCAACACAACCGGTGAACCGGCAACATTGTTGTTCAACCAGGTGATGGCCTGCGCATCGGCAGGATAGAAGCTGTGGACAAAGGCAAAGCCATCCAGGGTTGGGGTATAGTTCGCACTTTGCACCGCTTGCGTACCCGCTAATGCTACCCATTCGGCATGGTCATTGATACGCGCCGCCGTTCCCTCGGTGAGGAAGACGGAACAACCCAGCACCAGCACAACCAGGCTCACCGACCATATTTGCCGCAGCACGCCACTCAAACAAGTCCATATTTGCCGCACTGCTAGCGCACCGCCGATAGCAAAACATAGCCACGCTTGCATGGAAAACTTAAAGACGGTGTTCATGCGATAATAGGTGCCGCCATCAAGAAAGTCACGCACATAGACAATTTCCTGTCCAAGTGTGATGCATAGTCCTAACAATAGCATCAGATAGGCAAAACGAACCGCACTATCCTTCGCCCCTTTCCGCCGCTCCCACAACACATATAGCACGATGCCCAGGCCAATCAGTGCGAACAACAGTATTTTCAGGCCGAGTAGCGTGATAAAGGTCAGCACAACTCCACTCAGCAAAAGATAGCCGACGATGCGGGGACGGTCATACAACGTACCGTTTTTCGTCGCCCACCAGCGATAGAGTTCCTGGAGAAAAAAACAGAGGACAAGAAAGAGCCAGAGTCCAAAGACGATAAGGTAGTCACTGAGGGTAGTTCCCTGCATGACGATGCCAAGGCCATTGACGTAGAGTTGCTCGTAGGAACTGTAAAACGGCCAATAGAAGAAATAGCCCAGTCCAAAAAGCAAAACAAAGGTGAGCAGCGCAAAACCGAGTGCTAGCCATAGTTCGAGTTTCGCGGCCTGTCTTTTCTGTTGAAAAGTTCGCACCAGCAGCACTGTTGCCAAAATCAGCGCATAGACAGGCATATCCCAGGTATTGACACAGGCTATAGTGCCAAAAACAAAAGCCGCCAGCACATAGAGTCCGTATTTCTCCCAGCGGCGTGTACCCAACGTGCTATCTTCTTCATCTTCACTACTGGGCAAGAGCAAGGTGGCAACAATGCCCAACATGAGCACCGCAATCGGTAAATCCATCACATGGGGGTGCACATCAGCAAAAAGAAAGCTCCAGAAGGGAAATTCGTTGATGGTGAAAGGAATGATACGGCTGCTCTGCCAGTAATTAAAAGGTAACGGAGCGATATGGGCGAGCGTGGCGGCAATCTGCCCCTTCAATTGGATCAGGCCATCGAAGTTACCGATGAGGGCCGCGAAATAGCCGCCAAGCAGACCCACCCATACGCGATGTGTCAGATTATAAAGCAAAGAGAAGACACCACTGAAGGTGAGAGCAAAGAGCGAGGGAATGATCAGATTGAAGGCAGTAGTAGGGATAATACCGGTTAGCTTGATAATGGTACCCCAGATGACATAGCCATAATAATAGTAATTGATAGAGCCACCGGAGAACCAGGGATCATAGGGCGGCATGTAAGAGCTGCGCAAGATGGCATTGAGAAAAGCCAACTCCATCGGCTTCTCGCCTCCCAGGTAAATATGCCACAGGTCGGGGTTGAGCGAACGAATGCCTACGAACAGCAGAAAAGCCAGCGTAAATAAACCTTCCTCAAGCAGTAATAACCGCCAGTGCGAACGCAGGAATGCCCACAGTCTGTGCCTCTGCCAAAGCCCCATCGCCAACGAGCAAAGCAACAACGCAACAACAACCAGCCAGACCGAGGGTTGGCTGAACGCTAACAGATGTATGCTAGCCAGCAGCCAGGCTATATAGCCAAACAAGAGGATACCGAGCGTCTTACTGAAAATATAACCCCGGTCAGCCAACACGCGAAAAATTGAAAAAACGAAAGGATAAGCCAGCAGACCCAAGGCCAGAATCGTCAACCACCAGATGAGCACTGGCACACTGTTGGCGATGCTATCCGCCGGAAATTGCATGCTAAAAGGAGGTGACTGTTGATCGTCGGCTATCTGCTGCGGCGTCAATAAGAGCGAACGCTGTACTCCCGAAAGCTGCGCACCCAATGGTGGCAATTGTACTCCTTGCAGAAGCTTTTGTAAAAGTTGATCGGAAGTGTAGGGATAAGGATTTTCGCGCACGAAGATGCGTGCCGTTGGATGGTCAAAAACTGAATAGCTCTCGTCGGCATTGCTATCGTCGAGAGTTATGCCAAAGAGATTGGGATGGTTAGAGAAGGTGGTAGCCAGGCGAAAGCCCAGTTGCCCACTGAACAGCAGTTGATAGTAGTGGATAGTCAAAGGGTAGCGAAAGGGCAGGCGCGGGATGGATTTATCCAGACGATCAGTAGGCATGGTAATCGCATCAATAGTGGGCAGAAGTTTGGCGAGTTGCTGTGCCTTAGCGGTGGTATCGTCCCCATAGAGGTCCAGCCCCGTTTGTGATTGCCCATTGGCGTCTAGATAGGTCGCTTGCTGATACATATCCGGCGTGTTATTGCCAACCGCAACGGGTAATGGATCATCCCATTGTTCGTAGGTCAACACACTACCCGCTTTGATATGACTATACATCCATTCAGAGGCCTGAATACGCGTGTTTGGTTGACTATAAACATTGAGGAGTGCCAACCCTTGAAATATAGTACCGCCCAGTACCAGCGCGATAGCTACATATGGCAGCACAGCAACTACGGTGCGTTGATAACCAACGTTGCCTGGATGTGTGCGAGCATAACGTACCAGAGCCAGCAAAAAAGCGGCGGCAACCAGGGTTAAGAAAGGATAGACGGGTAGCATATAGCGCATGAATTTGACGTAGAAGTCGCCCACTATCGCACCGTAGACCACCACCCAGGACAGCACAACTAACCAGAGGCTAGCATCGCGCTTCCAGATGCGCCAACAGAGCCACAGTAAACCAACACCTACCGCCAGTCCCAACGTCACGCCCATACCCCAGAAGAACATATTTTGCGCTTCATTAAGGTAAGGCACTGTCCCCGCGAACTGCCGTACATATGGTAAATCCAGCAGACCACGAGCCAGATCACCCTGGTCCTTCACCTGTTGCACAAAATTCGTTTCATCAAGCAGCGCATATGGCATGGCTATAAGAAATGAGACTCCCGCTAAGCCGAGGAGCACCAGCAGTGCTAGCAGAGAAGGAAAGAGGTCACGCTTGTAACAGCGCAAGATGAAGGCGACGATGATGGGAACGATGAGCGGCGCGGCACTAAATTTTGTAGCGACCGCCAAGCCATAGCCAAGGCCAGCAATAATAGACCAGCGTAGGGGTGCTTCAGTATGAACCAGGGCAACACAGGCGAGAACGGTGAGCATGACGAAAAAGAGCAGTATGGTGTCTACAGCGTAGAAGTGTGAGAGTTGCAGTTGCAATGGCGTGAAAGTCACCAGGGCAGCCGCGAGTAAGGCAACACCCCACGCGTGGTTACGACCAGCTGTGCTATCTTCAACTAGCAGCAAGCCAAGCCAACCAGTCAACAGGATGGTGCCGCAATCAAAGAGGGCCGAGAGTACACGTCCCACCAGTGTAAGCCCCGCCATCGTTCCCAATTGTGGATTCACATGTGACAGGAGATTACCCACAATCGCCAGAAGGTACAGAGGGAACGAGCCATAAGCAAAAAAGTGCGGATTGAGCGGGGAGTTGACTGGGTCCATAAACTGCGCCAGGCTATGCGGCCATGACAGGGCCAACACATGGAAGAGGATTTGCCGCTCATCTGGATGAAAACTGTTCCCCTGATCCCAATTCAAGCCATACAGGCGCAAAGCCAGGCCCAGTAAAGCCAGGCCAAAGAGGGCTAATGGACGCCAACGCACTATGATCTTCACGCGTATACTCTCACAATCAAGAGAGCTGTAAAAGCTCCTCTTCCATCTCTCGCCATACTATTTGCTCTGCCTGCACGAGATTCATAGTCTGCTGAAGCGCGGTGGCCTGCTTCAACTTGGTCGCAACACGCTGGCGAAATTTCGTAAAATGCGTTCGCTGCACACTACTGGAAGGCATATGCCAGAGTTCCATACACTGCAATGTGTAAAATTCCTCTGGCTCAAATGCCAATCCTATCAGGTCCGCATACCCCTGGATAAGTTCAAGGCGAGGAGGGCTAAAAAAGTCACATTGTGTGCTTGAAACAAGGAAACAGCCCGCGATGCGCTCACCTCTCATGATAGGGTAAACAGCCGCGCTTTTCTCATATTCTGTCTGTTTGGCGGGAAACATACCCTGGCTACCATCCAGGTTTTGCAAAACAAGCGGCCTTCCCTCGGTTGCCACATAGCCAGCCATAGATTCCGCGCCCAGGAAGAGCGATTTGCTTTCCAGGTTTCTCTCCCAGGGAGTTGTACCGATGCCAGGCCCTTCACGCAAACTGTGAATTTTGCCATCACTCCACTGTGGCATACAACGAACGATAATGATCGCTATCCCTTGACGGTGCGGATCAAGTTGTTCGCTCGCCTGTTGCAAAATCAATTGATGGATTGCTTGGAAGCGCATGTAGGCAGAAACATTTGACAAGGCATGAAAGACACGGGCGTAAAATTCAGGGGGAATCTCTTTCTCGCTATCATCAAATGTATCATTTTGTATGACTAGCGAGAGGTCAGTCGGCAGTAATTCTAACAAAGTATCACGATAGGCGGGTAAGGCTTGCAGCAGCCGATGCAGATTTTGTGGACGCGGCTTCATGGAATCGCTTTTTGTCCAGCGCATCAACGTAAAAGGAGTTACCTCCAGTTCACTGGCAATGCGGTTCCGCTCTGTTGGGTCTTCAATAATTTGCTCTAATAATTCGCGCCATGTCCTGGGGTTCTGCATGCGTTTTTCTACCCCGCTCCTCAAATATCACCCGCGTCTTAGTTGCGCCTAATGATAGCAGTTTAACAAACAAACGTCAATCCAGAGAGCGCGAAGCGCGAAGCCAGATATTTGGAGAGAAGGGCTGTCATTCTGAGCACCGCGAAGAATCTCTGGTCGGCCAGCAGACAGATTCTTCGCGGTGCTCAGAATGACAGCCCTTCTCTCAAGTCCGCTCACGGGAACTCTTCTCTCCAAATGTCTTGCGCGAAGCGCGATCAATCGCGCCCTACAGATTGTCTACAACGGGTACAAGAGCTAAGGTATGCACTGTCAATTTGTCTTCGGCGGCATCGACAGTAACGGTATCGCCGGGGGCGAAGGTGCCACGGAGAATGGATTCGGCCAGCATATCTTCCAGCATGCGTTGCACCGTTCGGCGCAGTGGCCGTGCTCCATAGACGGGATCATAGCCATGCTTGACGAGCAAGGCACGAGCGGCATCCAACACCCGGAGGGCAATATCCTGTTGGGCGATACGCTCTTGCGTTTGGGCCACCATCAGGTCTACGATCTCACGCAGGTGCTCTTGTTCCAGCCTATGAAAAGGCACAATCTCGTCGATACGATTGAGCAGTTCAGGTCGGAATAGGTCTTTCAAGGCGAGCGTGACCTGTGAACGTATGCGCTCAAGGGCATGCGTTTGTTGCTCGTGTGCGTCGCGTTTTTTCGTTGTAAAGGCCATTTCGCGTTGCTCAAGCTGAGCAGCACCAACATTTGAGGTAATGATGATGATGGTATTTTTAAAACTGACGGCCTTCCCTTGCGCATCGGTTAGACAGCCATCATCTAACACCTGGAGCAGCAGATCAAAGACTTTTGGGTGCGCCTTTTCAATCTCATCAAAAAGGACAACGCTATAGGGATGCCGATGAACAGCCTCGGTCAACTGCCCGCCTTGGTCGTAGCCGATATATCCCGGAGGGGCACCAATCAAGCGTGCGACATGATGGCTCTCCATAAACTCTGACATATCCAGCTTTATCAGGGCATTCTCATCGCCAAAGAGTGTCGCGGCCAGGGCGCGTGCAAGCTCGGTCTTCCCCACACCAGTAGGGCCAACGAAGATGAAAGAGCCAATCGGGCGACGGCTATCACGCATATCGGTACGTGAGCGGCGTACAGCCTTTGCCACTGCCTGCACCGCTTCATGCTGCCCGATGACGCGCCGATGAAGTTCATCCTCCAATTTCAATAAACGCTCAGCCTCTTCTATGGCAATTTGCAGCACCGGGATGCCTGTCCACATGGCGACGACTGAAGCAATATCTTGCTCTCCCACCACTGGTCGGTATTGCTCGTCAGATGTAGATGCCTGTTCGGCAACGCGCAGTTCCTGGCATACGCGGATTTCTTGCGCACGATGCTTCGCTGCTGTGACAAAGTCGCGCTGCGCAATGGCATATTCTTTGGCTCGCTGCATCATCACTAATTCTTCACGCAGGCTGCGCACCCGGTCAGGAGCAACCGAGCGTTGTACGCATACTCGTGCCGACGCCTCATCAATCAGATCAATGGCTTTGTCTGGCTGGTAGCGGTTCTGAATGTAGCGCGAGGACATCTGCACGGCGGCGACCAACGCTTCGTCGGAGAGCGTAACGCGATGGAAATCGGCATAACGTGTACGCAAGCCGCGCAGAATCTCTAACGTCTCCACCGCTGTTGTTTCAGGAACTTGCACAACCTGGAAACGACGCTCCAGCGCAGCATCGGTTTCAATAGTTTTGCGATAATCATCCATCGTCGTGGCTCCAATGCATTGAAACTCGCCTCGTGCCAACATGGGCTTGAACAGGTTCGCCGCATCGACAGAGCCTTCCGCGACACCTGTACCAATCAGGGAGTGCAGTTCGTCAATGACGATAATGATACCCCGCGCAGTGCTAATTTCCTGGGTGATACGCTTCAAGCGTTCTTCAAAGTCGCCGCGAAACTTTGTGCCAACGGTGAGCAAACCTACATCCAGTGCCACCACGCGGCAACCCAGCAAATTTTCCGGCACACTACCTTGCAGGATACGCAAGGCCAAACCTTCAGCTATAGCCGTTTTCCCCACGCCAGCATGACCGATCAGGACGGGATTGTTCTTTGAGCGGCGTGACAAAATCTGCATAGTGCGCTCTAGCTCCGCCTCGCGCCCAATCATGGGATCAAGCAGACCCGCCATTGCCGCGGAGGTCAGATCACGACTGACCTGGTTCAACGTCGGAGTCGCATCATACTTAGTCTGGAATTGAGTCGTGACGATTTCTTCACCACCTTCACCGCTCAGTCGAGTCAGGATGTATTGCCGTGTCGGATTGAGGTAGACACCAAAGCTTTCCAGTACCCCCACCGTAATCCCGTCGCGTTCGCTGAACAGGCCAAGCAAGATATGCTCCACGCCGATCAGTTCCGCGTCAACACTCTTTGCCTCTCGTTCAGCACTGGCTAACACGGCCCGTGCGACCACGCTCAGGGATGCTTCTCCCAGCAACGCCTTGTTGCCGCGCCCCATAACAAACTCCAAAGCCTGGGCCACACGAACAGTGCTCACATGCAAATCTGCAAATATCCCCTCGATAAACGTGTCTTTCAATTTGAGTATACTAAGCAACAAATGCTCTGCCCCGACCGAGCGGTGCCGCAGTCGTTGCGCCTCTTCACGGGCATGTGCCAGCACCTGCTTGGCCCCTGGACTATAGTGGTTCAGTCGGCTCATTTTTTACCTCTTCCGATTCCGAATAACGTAGCAACAGCGCATCCTGCACCATCTCATTCATAAGATTAGGTATCGGAAAGGTTCTGTTTTTCGGAAAGGTACAAGAATGATCCGAGGGTAAATCGAGGACTATCAGGGAAGTGCTGAGAGGAAATTTCAGTGTAATAACGTTTCCGTTGGCGTCTCCAAAAGCAAAGCTGCACCAACAAGGGGCGCATTTTCCCCCAACACAGCTTTTCGGACCTCCAACGTTGCTCCCACCAAACGTTGCTGAATGTTTTGTTGCACCTGTGAGATCAGTGAAGGTCTATTGAGGGCGATAGCACCACTGATTGCGACCACATCGACGCGGGTGAGCATGGCAAGGTTGACCAGGCCCAGCGCAAGTTTATCGCAAAAGGTCTCCCAAAAAGCACTGTCGGTGATTTCGGCTGGGGAATGGCCATAGCGCAGTTCAATCTGCCGTCCGCCAGTGTAGGTTTCCAGGCATCCCACCTGCCCACACAGGCACCTGCGCGTATTGCCATCCAAAATTTGATGCCCAATCTCGATAGAGGAGGTGAGTGTGTTGGCACCTCTGGAGAGCTGGATGGCGGCACCTGTCCCCGTAGAAACGGTCAAGTAGGCACAGCGATCAACATGCTGAATCGCTCCAAATTTCTTTTCCGCCAATAGCCCACAGACCGCGTCATGCGCGAGACGTACCGAGGCCCCAGATACACCAGACAACTGCGCTACATCACAAGCAAATGGCTTAGCGACATATGCTGGCATATTGGGCGCGACAATCACCGTTTGCCCATCTTTCGCCAACCGCCCACCAATTGATATACCAATGCCAGCGAGCTTAGCAAGCGTACGATGCTCTAGAGCCGCGGAGATAGCTTGAAGCTGCTGTTCGTACATTTGATAGGTGGGGAATTTCGCCAGCAAGGTGAAATTGGGCGCATCTAAAGCTGGGAAAAGGCCAATACGGGTAGTAGTGCCACCAATATCGATACCAATAACAGTGCGTTCATTTTGTATTTGCATTGGATAAACTTCAAGCTCCAACGCAGCAAATTAGGAAGACCAGCTAACAGCTATTGTCTCGTGTGCCATACTCTCAAAATACTGCTCAGCTTCGGCCCATGACTTGGTAGCAGCAGCGATTACTGGACGTTCTACATTAGCTTGCCCATAAAGCTGTACGGCTTCCAAACGTCGCCGTTCATATTCACGCTGCGATATTTCGCCTTGCTTCGGCAGTCCTTCATGTCGCACGGACATCATAGGGCCATACCATGCCAACTTGCCATCCTTATGCACAAGAATACGGGCAAAACGATTAGACTGCTGTTTTTGTGCCAACTCGACCTCCAAATTAGTGTAACTATAATTACGTTTTTCCCTACCACCTCTGCTCAGGAAGCCAACTGCTCATAGTTCATGGCTATAAGAAATATAAAACAAGTCTCAATGATCTCCTGCCTAGCACTTACCAGGAAGCAAGCAATGATAGGTATAGTAGATCTCACCCCAAAGAAATGGCTCCCATCGCTATTGTATCATTCGTTGCTTTGTGCAGTCAATCAGCTTTTGCTCTTTTTGTTTTTCGACAGACAATAGTTTGACAGAATCTTCCACACAAGGGAAGAGATTATTTTCATTGCGTTTTTTGGCGATATGGTTTATAGTGGTGACAATTGGAAAGACGGGTAACACACTTCAACGAAGAAAGAGCGTGCAATTTATGAGTGAAGCTGAACAGGAACAGCAAAATGAAATAACGCTTCAGGTTGATTGGCATATCCCAGAGGGTGTTCAAAGTAGATATGCGAACAATACACTTGTACAAGCCGGTCCGTCTGAGATTGTTATCTCTTTCTTTGAAATGCAACTTCCCATGCTTTTAGGCACACCAGAAGAGAATAAAGTGAAACTTGAGGAAACAGGAAAAATTCGTGCTGAGTGTGTAAGTAAAGTTATTATCCCTCCTCAACTTGTACCAGGACTAATTAATGCCTTACAAATCGAGTTAGAGAGATTTCAATCTCAAAGGCCAAAACAGTAAAGAAAAGGTGTACAGAGATGGATACTTTCAGCGTAAATACCAACGCAAGAACATCTAGTGCTGTTACAAAACTTCATATCTCTGTTTTACCTAATACAAAAGCAGCCTATGAGCCACCTATCCTCTCTCCATTGACTTCTCTTACAATTACTGGCTCTTTACCTGATGGAAGGTGTCTTACTCGCCCATTAAATGTAAATATCCTATATGATGATGGAGAAGTTATAGTTAGCGAGCCACTTTTTCACATACACTCCGTTGGAGCAACAAGATTAGAGGCTCTACAAGAATTCAGACACATTCTGGTAGAGGAACTAGATGAGTTAACAACTGATGAAGAAGAATTGGGGACACGCTTAAAGGACGAGCTTCGATATCTTCGCAGTCTTATTAGAATGGTTTAAATAGTATGGCTGGACTTGAGTCGAATAAGGTTGAGAGCGCATTGTGTGGAAAAATGGAGGCAACTCGTAAAGAAGGTAGGGATTGGCAATATATTATCTATAATGATCAAAAAAAGCAAGTGGCTAGAACGCGTCTTTCCAAAGGCGCAAAGCATTCATTAGGACCTAATCGTGTGGCGGAAATGGTGCATCAATTGGGACTCAAGACCTCTAAGCAATTTCACGACTTAGTAAATTGTACTCTTAGCCGTGAAAAAGCCTTCCGTTAATTTCTCTCGAATTTACGTTCTACACTAAAAGCAACAGTTTACGGACACGAGAGGCTTTTCTGTATGTGTTATACTGTCTTCCGCAAGGAAACAGATGATATGCAGAACAAAAAGAAGGACGGCCAATGTGGCCGTCCTTCAAAAAAGCGATCCCGAGAGGGCTCGAACCTCCGGCCTACAGTTCCGCAAACTGTCGCTCTATCCACTGAGCTACGGGATCATGAATTGGCTCGCTGGGCTGATCTACGAGAGTGATCTAGACTTCGGTTTCTCGTAGTTTGTCGTCCTAGCACCCTAACTTTGTCGTTCTTCACAGGGTGAATTCTACCACAGTCCAGACCACCTGTCAATAGCTAGAACGACAGTTTATACTAAATATGACGACGACCCGCTGCGGCTATGATCGTCGTTGAGTAGGCCGGAGGTTCGACTCCGTAGACCAACTCATCAGAAAGTCTTCGCTATCGTTCAGGTCGTATACATAGTGCAGGATACGGTTCCAGGTGTTGTTCGCCTGTTCACGGCCCATCAGTACGACGAGTTCCATTAAATATTTCCGTGAGGCGAGGGCGTGTTCCATGATGAACTCGTGGATGCCTTCCATGTCACCAGAATGCAGCCGATTAACAATGAGAGACTGCTCGTGAGTGATGAGGGTCATGAGTTCATGTGCTGAACGAATGCTGGGTTGTTCCATACTATCTCCTGTGTCGATTATACATTTATGCCTACGCATGTAAGTATAACCCAACGTGCCTAATACCGTCAAGCAAGCGGGTGTGCTAGTATGCCGGAAACATGAAGGTAAGAGTGGAGCATGATACGCCTACGAGTGAGGGAGCTAGCTGAGCAGAAGGGGTTGAACATGAGCAGCCTGTCGCGCAAGTCCGACGTGTCATTCAGGACGGTAAAGAGGCTCTGGAAAGACCCGTACCATCCTGTGAACACAACGACATTAGAGAAACTGGCGCAAGCACTTGAGGTCAAGTCAAGCGAGTTACTGGAAGATGTTTAAGCGATGGACTCCTCCTCTATGAGAGTGTCACCATCACAGTCACTGCCGATCTCAATAGCGTTGTACACGGCCCATGAGAGTAGACCACACCTGAACTATCCAGACAACCCCCACACACAGCCGAGTACACCGAGCAAGGCCAGGGATTTCCGCATCGAAAAGACCGGCATTTTTCGCTTTTCGTCACCTTTATCTCCTGCTGAACGTGCAAATAATGAGCTTCCACATTCAGCATAATCTTATGTTCGTTCCAAATAACATACATGCATCAAGCAACGAAGGAGAAAAGGGATGTCCATTGCTACCCAACCCTTTGGCCGCTCAGGCCATATGAGCACGCGTACCATCTTCGGAGCCGCATCGCTCGGCAATGCCAGCCAGGAAGAGGCAGACCGCACGTTAGAGGTATTGCTACACTATGGTGTGAACCACATTGATGTGGCATCGAGCTACGGAGATGCCGAACTCCGCATCGCACCATGGTTGGCGCAGCATCGTTCGCAATTCTACCTGGCGACAAAGGCCGATGCTCGCACCGCGCAAGAGGCAAAAGAGGAACTGCACCGCTCCCTACAACGAATGCAGGTTGATTACGTCGACCTGTGGCAGTTACACAGCCTCGCCGACCCCATTGAATGGGACACCGCCTTGAGTCCGGGCGGTGCTATTGATGCCGCCATAGAGGCCAAAAAACAGGGATTGATCCGCGCTATCGGCGTGACAGGACACGGCCTACAGATTGCTGCCACACACCGACGCAGCCTGGAACGCTTCGACTTCGATGCCGTCCTGCTCCCTTACAACTACATCACCATGCAGAGTCCCTACTATGCCGAAAACTTCAATGCTCTGCTCGCGACCTGCCAGCAGCGCAACGTTGCCGTGCAGACAATCAAGTCAATTGCCTACAAGCCCTGGATGGGCCGCAAACACACGCACGGTACATGGTACGAGCCATTAGAGAACCAGCAGGATATCGATCTAGCCGTCCACTACGTGCTCAAACAACCCGGCATTTTCCTGAACACCGTTGGCGATATGCATCTGCTCCCCAGGATGCTCGATGCCGCCAGCCGCTTCCAGGAAGGTTCAGCAGAGCCAACGAACGAACAAATGCACGCACTAGTAACGCAGCTAGGCATGGAGCCATTATTTGTCTAACGCTCTCCTACAATGGCTTTGTTAGCGCATGACACCAAGCGTGGAAAGCCTCCGCAAGGGTACCCTGGAGTGGCTTACACAGGGAAGTTTTTCGGAGAGAGGCAGAGGCCGCTCGGTCGTGCGTAGGGACAGGGGGACGTGGATGCGCTTTCACTGGGAGGTTTTTTGAAGCGCGCCGGTTTCGCCTGTCATGCTGAGCGCAGCGAAGAATCTCCGTGCGGCCCGACGAGAGATTCTGCGCGGCGCGAAGCCTGACATTCCCCCTCGCCGATGCCTTTCTCCAAAAAACCTACTGTGTAAGCCCTGGCGACTATGCCAAATTATTAATCACTTCTCGTGCTCGCGTGAGAGCTTCACGGCGTACATAGTAGTAGGCCCACAGCCCCTTCTTGCGGCAATCCACCAGACCGGCATCGCGCAAGATACGCAGATGGTGTGAAATCGTAGGCTGCTCTAGAGTGAAGCTCTCCACGATCTCGAAAACGCATACTTCGCCCTCGTGACGGCTAAGTAAGCTTAAAATACGCAAGCGAGTGGGGTCAGCCAGTGCTTTGAGCAAGCGGGCTTGACCAACGGCGTCATCCTCGGTGAGGGTTGGCGCAAATTTGGGGGTAACATTGACCAGCGTGTTACCAATCGCAGCATGCCGTTGTAATACACCTACTGATGTGCTCGTGTTCGCGGGGATTGCGTGACCTGGATTTACTTGATTCATTGATGTCATATTCTTCTCCTTCCATCCTCCCAACCGGATATCAAACCTGAGCTAGTTTATCGAGGAAACCTCTACATGTATTATACTAAAGTATCCAAATCTAGAGGTATTAGCTTCCAGGGCGACCGCCAGGGTGCGCCCCTACTATATCCACCTCGCCCTTCCCTACGGAAAGCGGCTCAACGGGCCGCGTGGTGTATAGTAGGGGCGCACCCTGGCGGTCGCCCTGGTGCGGCTTTCACCAGCAAGCATCTGCCTAAAACTACTTTTTGGCTGCCTCTTCAGCACGAACACGCAGGTGCAGTTCTCGCAACTGTTTTTCATCGACAGGCGAGGGTGCGCCCATTAAGAGGTCTACAGCACTCTGCGTCTTGGGGAAGGCGATAACCTCACGGATGTTATCCTCGTCCCCCAGCAGCATAACCAGTCGATCAATGCCGAGGGCGATCCCTCCGTGGGGCGGTGCGCCATACTCAAAGGCTTCGAGCATATGTCCAAATTGCTCTTTGATCTGCTCGTCATCCAGTTTCATCAGCGAGAAGACTTTGTGCTGTAACTCAGCGACATTGATACGAACGCTGCCACCGCCGATCTCGTAGCCATTGCAGATGATGTCGTATTGCTTGGCCCGAATATGTAAAGGGTCGGTGTCCAGCCGATCAATATGTGCCTCATCCATGCCGGAGAACGGGTTGTGTTCCGCCTCGTAACGCTGGCCCTCTTCATCGAAGTGCAGTAGAGGAAAATCAACGACCCAGCACAGAGCCATCTCCGTGGGATCGATCAGTTTCAAGCGTTCGGCCAGCCGCACGCGCAGACGGAACAGCACATCATTGCAAACTTTGACACTGTCCGCGACGAAGAGCAGTAGATCGCCTGTAGAGCCTTGGAGACGGTCAATTATTGCTTGCACCTCAACCTGCGACATAAATTTGGTTAAGGGAGATTTCACATCGCCGGTGGCACTGATTGCCAATGAGACCAGCCCTTTCGCACCCAACATACGTGCAAATTCGGTCAGTTCCTCAATTTCTTTGCGGCTATAGCTGGCTCCTCCCGGCACACGAATACCTTTAACCATCCCATTGGCGGCTAACGCGCTCTGAAATACACCAAAGGTCCCGGCCTGGGCCAGCTCTGAGATTTCCACCAGGGGTAGATCAAAACGAAGGTCAGGGTGGTCTGTACCGTAGCGGCCCATGACCTCTTTATAGGTCAAACGCGGAAATGGCTGTTGCTTGATGTGCTTATTCGTGGTCTTCTCAATCAGAAAGATCAATAGCCCTTCGATGAGCGACATAACGTCTTCCTCTGCCACGAAGGACATTTCCAGGTCAAGCTGGGTAAATTCGGGCTGACGGTCCGCACGTTGATCTTCGTCGCGGAAACAACGAGCGATCTGGAAGTAGCGGTCAAAACCAGCCACCATCAAGAGCTGCTTCAATTGCTGTGGCGATTGCGGCAGGGCATAGAACTCGCCAGCATACAGACGACTGGGAACGAGATAGTCTCTAGCCCCTTCGGGGGTACTCTTCATCAAAATAGGCGTCTCGATCTCCAAGAAACTGCGCTCGTCCAGGTAGTCACGAATGGCCTTGACGACCCGATGGCGCAGAATCATGTTATCGCGCATAGAAGGACGGCGCAAATCAAGATAACGATATTTGAGCCGTAACGACTCGTCAACCTGGATGTTATCGCTGATAGGAAAGGGAGGGGTACGCGAGGTGCTTAAGGTTTCGATATGCTCAGCGGCCACCTCTATCGCCCCCGTCGCCAGATTCGCATTTTCTGTCCCAGGCAAGCGGGGTACAACGGTACCAGTTACCTGCACCACGTATTCCGAACGCAGTTCCGAGGCAACGCGATGCGCCTCCGGCGAACGCTCAGGATCACAAATGACCTGCGTCATACCATAGCGATCACGTATATCCAGGAAGACCAGGCCACCATGGTCACGCCGACGGTTGACCCAACCAGCTAATGTGACACGCTCTCCGATAGCATCTTTATTTAAATCGCCACAGGTATGTGTACGATAATGGACTGGAAAAGCCACAGTTTGATAACTCCTTACATACTGTTCTGAGGATCAAGATGAAAGTTTATAACGACATTACACACAACCAGTTTGTGCGGTAGTGCTAAATGCGACCACATTCGGGAGAGACGAAGCAGAGCTTTGCGTCAAGACATTGACGTTAGCTCCCTGCGTGTCAACCGCGAGACTCTTTCCCTGCGTGAAGAGAGGAGATGAAGCATATTGTTTCACTAGACTGAGGGTGATAGGAGTAGCATCACTAACCGCTCCACCACCAGTACTGGTAGATTTGGGGGTTGGCGCAGTGGTGGTACCGGTCGCTGCGGTCGCTACACTGTCTCCAACCGGCGTTAATTCAAGGATACGATTCAGCGTTACATCCATAACGAACAGGTACGGCACCTTATCTACAAGGCTGACAGCGAGTGCGCTCGTTGACATAGTCCCCGGCACACCTAATGACCTGCTGCTACCAGTAGTAACCGTCGGCACGGACATCTGCCATGTAAATGGTTCTCCGCTGTTCGTCAAAGGCTGAGCTATGGCATTCTGTACTAAGACACTGGTTGGAGCCTGATTAGTCGTAGCAAATTGCAAACTCTGTATCGAGCCGTCGGCCAGCAAGAAGAACAACTGGTGATTCGGGAAAGCGGCCATACTGACAATAGCACGGGAGAATGTGAATGTAAAGGGTGTGACTTGCGCGAGCGGCTTCCCGGCTTTATTGGGAGCATAATCTATAATCTGTACTGTACTTTGCGTTGCACCCGCACCAATGACCACGTAGACATCAGAACTGGTAGAGGCGATCAATTGCGGCATTTGCCCATTCGAGAGCAGCTTCGCGTCAATCGGCACATTGGCAGCAAACTTGAGTTGACTCGGGTTCTGTGGAACTTGCGTTGACTGACCCGTAGGTAAAAGGATCAGGCTGTACGTAACATTGAGTGGGGCCTTGCCTGGCTGAGCTACCAGTAAAACTAGCTGCGAGCCATTGCTCGCAATACCCCGCACTGTAGTAGCACTTGAAAGAGGCAGAGGTACGGGCAACAGACCATTGCTCACACGCTGATACACCTTGTTATCCGCGCCTAAAGCATACATAATCGCGGTGGTTTTTCCTTGCACCATAGCAATTGCTGAAGGTGGGGAACCCGTTGAGCCTATATTCAACGCTGCCCCTGTCACATTAGTAGAACAGAGAGCGGTAATAGCCGATTTTTTATTATAATTCATAATAGCATTTTTTACGTCGCGAGTCAGATCCCCTTGCAGAATGCTGCGGGCCTTATTACGCTGCACGTCGCTGAACGAACTATTCTGCTGGACGGAGCGCAACATCTTCTGTGCATTGGCAAGGTCAGTCAGGGCAGCAGTAGGATTGTTAACGGCCTCGCCATTGGCTTTGGTGATAAGCTGTTGCGCGTTTTGCACATGTGTATCGGCATGCGAGTTCGCATTCAGGGTCTGATAGAGATAGGCTGCACCACCAATTACGCCTAAAATAACCAGGGCAACGAGGGCAAGGGTTGGATAAAAGAGACGACTCCGTTTGTTACGAGCTGCTTGCATGACAGGTTGCGGGGCGGTCGCAATAGTATCCGGTGAGATTTGTGTACTACCGGCGAAAGCGGCAGGGTTACTCATCGCATAACCATTGTCAAGTATCGAGGGAGCTTGTGTTGGTGAGCCAGGGGTGACACCCAGCACGACGGTATCTTCGCCAGTTTCACGCTCGTTGGTACCCGCCAAGACTGGATGACGCACACTGGGCGGTTCCCAGCCAACTTCTTGCACTGAAATAACAATCGCCGTGATATTATCGGGGCCACCGTTCTCATTTGCACGCTCTACAAGATGATAGACGCTTTCTTGCGGAGCCGATTGGGCGACAATGCGCCGTATCTCATCATCGCTCACCAGGCCAGAGAGGCCATCTGTGCAAAGGACAATGGCGTCATGTTCCTCCAATAGCTCCGGGAACACATCTATATCGACATCTGGCTGCGTACCAAGGCAACGCGTAATAACGTTGCGTTGGGCATGGGTGCGGGCCTGATCCTCGGTTAATAAGCCTGCACGCACCTGCTCAGCCACCCATGAGTGATCTTGCGAGACCTGTTTGACCTCCCCATTGCGCACAAGATAGGCACGGCTATCACCAACATTGGCTATATAGGCCATATTGCCGCGCAGCACTGCTGAGACACAGGTTGTTCCCATACCACTACGCAGCATGTTCTCGGCAGCACGTTGATGAATTAACGCGTTAGCACGTTTGATCGCTTGCAGCAATGAGGTGGCAGCATCATCACTATCATCCTGATAATATACGTTGCTCACGGTATCAACGGCTATTTCACTCGCCACCTCACCGGCAGCATGGCCACCCATGCCATCAGCCACAATGAATAACGCACCTTTTTTTGCCATCACCTGTTGGTCTTTAGGGATGACGTAGGCCATATTATCTTCGTTGTGTTCGCGCTTGCGGCCAACATCGGTTAGTTGTGCAACATCGAGACGGAGTTGTTTGGTGGCCAACGCACTTTTCTCCCGTACTTTAAGTATAGATCTTTATGTGTACCTGCACCCACCAGGGCTCAATAAGCACACTAGGCAATTGCTGAAACTTTAGGCTATAATACACCGACGCAGAGAAAAACGCAATGCATAGACTATTTTGCGCCTGCCTGCTAATCTCTCGCCGTGCTATGTAATGGAAGTATACTCTCTCATCACATAGCACGCAAGAGATATACTATGCGGTACTAGACAAGTAGGTTTTTTGGGAGAGCGGCAGAAGCCGCTCGGTCGTGCGTAGGGACAGGGGGCTGGGATGAGCTTTCACTGGGAGGTTTTTTGGGGAAAGGCATGGGCGAGGGGGAATGACAGGCGAAACCGGCGCGCTTCAAAAAACCTCCCAGTGAAAGGCTGGGATGTGGGGATGTGGGGGCCTTGTGCCTACGCTCTCCGAAGAGGTCTTTTATGCAACTGATACAAGTACAAGAACAAGCATGGGTTATTCAGGGTGGGGCCAATATCGGGGTCATTGCCGCTGAGGGCCGCTGCCTGATCATTGATAGCGGTATGGACAAAGACGCGGGGCGCGATATCTTGAATCAGGTGAAGAAACTGGGACTGACCCCAACGGCCTTGCTGATCACACATGCCCATGCCGATCATTTCGGTGGAGCGCAGTATCTCGTGCGCCAGACAGGGCTTACCGTGTTTGCTACGCGCATTGAGGCTTCTGTTATGGCCGGGCCAATGCTGGAACCGCTCTATCTTTTTAGCGGTGCTCTACCACCGCGTGATTTACAACACAAGTTTCTCCTGGCCAAACCGTGCCTCGCCGATGTGATTCTCGTCGGCAACGAACAGGAAATTGACCATATTCCCATGAAGGTCGTTTCCCTACCCGGACACAGCCTGGAGCAGGTGGGGGTGGCGTTTGGTGAAACCATCTTTGTGGGGGATGCATTTCTCACGCCAGACATCCTCGACAAGCACCGTATTCCTTTCTATTCCGATGTAGAGACAGGACTTTCAACGCTCACTGCGATGAAAACACACATTTTACCGTTTAAACATATAGTTGCGGGCCACGGTGAACTCTATACCTCTACTGAACAGGCCAATCTGGCTATAGAGTATACCGCCAAACGTTTAGAGAGTATACTGGGCACGATACGGGCCGCACTGGCTGATGGCGCAGCCCGACCAGCAAATGATATATTGAGCGTAGTCGCTACTGCGCTGGGAGCACAGATACAAACGCTGCCACAATATGTTCTTTACAATACAACCGTACAATCAGCACTGAGTGTACTCTACACACGAGGCGAGATTCAACCGCATTTTCAAGGAAACTCTCTAGCGTGGCGTAGGGTATAATGACCATGCCTGTTACCTTGCCAAAGGCAGGGACGTTATAGAGCCATGAGGAGCCTATCGGTATGCACATTGGTATCAATGCTCAATTGCTCTCCTTTAGCCAGAACTATCGCAATGGCGGTGTCAGTCGCTACATACGATACCTGTTGACAGAGCTAGCAAAGAGGCCGGGGCAGCATGAATATACCGTTTTTGTTAATGGACAGGATGTCGTGGAACGGCTTGACGCGCTTACTGCACACCATCCACAGCTTACCTATATATCATCGCCATGGTCTGAGTCACAACCAGCCGCACGTATAGGCTGGGAGCAATTCACGCTCCCATCGCTCATTCGACAAAAACAGATCGCGGTCTTACACTCTCCCGTCAATGTGTTACCGGAAAAGTTACCGCACAGTTGCGCGGGGGTGGTGACGTTGCACGACCTGGCATTCTTGCGCTTTCCCAACGTTTTAACACGTTCTAAGCGCGTCTACCATCGTATTTTCACGCTGCGCAGCATTCGCAAAGCCTCGATGGTGATCGCGGTTTCAGAAAGCACCAAACAGGATGCGGTCGCACTGGTCGGCATTCCGGCTGAGCGGGTACAAACCGTTTATACCTGTCTGGATACGCGGTTCGCCCAGCGACCTACCGAGGAGGCAGTGCAGGCATTTCGCAAGAAGCAGGGGCTGACAGAGGGCTACTTGCTTTACCTGGGGACGTTGGAGCCACGCAAGAACATTCCAACACTGATCGAAGCATTTGCGCAGTTGCGTAAAATACATGGAAGATCGGAAAAGCTTGTACTCGCCGGTGGGAAAGGCTGGCTCTATGACGCCATATTTGACCGGGTACGGCAATTGGGGTTAGAATCAGAGGTAATATTTCCTGGGTATGTCACGGATACCGAACAGGCGTTATGGTATGCCGCCGCCGAGGTTTTTGTCTACCCATCGCTGTACGAGGGCTTTGGCATACCCGTGACGGAGGCTCTGGCTTGTGGCACACCAGTTGTCACCTCGAATGTTTCGAGCTTACCAGAGGCGGGTTTTGACATTGCCTTGACGGTTGACCCATTCAATGTGGAAGCCATGGCGACAGCATTACATACGGCATTAACCGACGAGGCACTACGGCAGCAATGTCGAGCGATGGCCCCATTAGTAGCGGAGAAATTCTCGGCCCAACGCATGGTTGAACAAACTGTGCGTGTCTATGAACAGGCCGAGCTGTTACATACTACCGCGCAAGGACGTACACAACATGTACCGTCCGTTCGTTAAGCGTAGGATATAGTTAATCGTGAATAGCAGTAAACTCACCCAAAAAACCAATCTCAGTCCTGATACTGATAGGACAGGAGCCTTGGACATGACCATCGGAGCAACTGGCCCTATAATGAAGGCTATCTCTCTTCGACGCTCACACCGCCACCAGTGGCGCATCTTCGAGTGCATTGCTATGCTTGTGTTAGATGTAACCCTGGTCGATGTGTCATTCCGCCTGGCCCACTTTATACGCTATAATCTGCTTTTTAAGAATAGCATACTCAGTTTTTTGCGCAACAATATTATCGAGAACAGCACGCCTACGAAAGAAGTCTATACCTCGCTGGCGAATTTCAGGCCGCTGGAATATGGCGTTGTCGTTGGCTTGGTTGCCATTTTTGCGCTACGAGGACTCTACAAAATTCGCCTGACCGGCACATGGTTCCGTCAGGCATGGGTAATTGCCAGTTCCGCCACGCTGGGCGTGGCCTTCCTGATCACCTATTTTTTCATCTTTCAGCCGCCATCAAGTTCGCGTCTGCTCGTGCCATTTGTATGGGCCATGACCATTCTCGTTCTCTCGCTCGGACGCTTGATCGTCTCGGTGGCGATGGGCATGCTCTACCGCCTCGGCCTGGGCGAAACACGCCTGTTGGTGGTAGGCTCCGGTCGCCTGGGCAAGATGATTATGCAGCACATCACCGCTAACCCCAACCTGGGCTATTCCATTGTAGGTTTCCTGCACGATATGAGTGAGAACCCCAGCGACTTCGGGCGTTTTAAGATGCTCGGCACATTGGAAGACCTGGGATTAGTCATTCGCTCCATGCAGGTCGATGAGGTCATCATTGCCCTCCCGGCTAACCAGCATCAGCAATCTATCAAGAGCGTGCGTCTCTGTGAAAAGCTGGGAGCTTCATTCAAACTTGTCCCCGATTTATATGAACTCAGCCTCTCACGCATTGATATGGAAGCCATCGAAGGCATTCCCCTGATTGGCATCAAACAGGTCTCGCTCAATACCGTCCAGCGCGTCATTACGCGCCTGGTAGATATCATCATGTCGCTGCTTATTATGGTGGTCGGATCGCCATTCTGGTTCTGTATCTGTCTCGCTATTCGGCTCAATTCCGCTGGCGCACCCATTTACAAACAGACCCGCATTGGCTTGAATGGACGCCCTTTCAAAGTCTATAAATTCCGTTCCATGTACAAAAATGCTGATCAAATGCTGGCAAAACTGTGGACTCAGAACGAGGCGCAAGGCCCAATGTTCAAGATGAAGTATGATCCCCGCATTACCCTTGTCGGTAAATTCTTACGCCGCACGAGCCTGGATGAGTTCCCACAGATTATTAATGTTCTGAAAGGCGAGATGAGTCTGGTAGGGCCGCGTCCACCGCTGCCACATGAGGTTGCACAATACGAAGAATGGCAAAAGGGACGCCTCGCCATCAAGCCCGGCATGACTGGCCTCTGGCAGGTGCGCGGTCGCAGCAACCTCAGTTTTGACGAGGGCGTCCTGATGGACCTCTACTATATCGAAAATTGGTCGCTACGTCTCTATTTCCAAATACTCTTCCGCACTATTCCGGCGGTCTTATTCAGTCAAGGAGCGTATTAGATGAAAGTGGCCCTGGTTCATGACTATCTCAACCAAATGGGGGGGGCAGAACGTGTCGTGATGGCATTTCACGAGATTTTCCCTGATGCACCCATCTACACCTCAATCTATGACCCACAGCGAGTAGACCCTGCTTTCCAAAAGATGGACATTCGTACCTCTTTCATGCAAAAATTTCCCCTCGTTACGAAACATCATCAGCCATATTTGCCCTTCTATCCATTCGCAATGGAGAAACTGGACTTGCGCGGCTACGATCTCGTCTTGAGCAGTTCCAGTGCCTTTGCTAAAGGGGCCATTACCCGACCCGAAACGATGCATATCTGCTATTGCCATACCCCCATGCGCTGGTGCTGGAACTACGATGAATATGTTGAGCGCGAGCAGTTAGGGAAAGTGGCACGCACTAGCTTACCATTTCTCATCACCTGGATGCGTACCTGGGACCAGACAAGTGCCATGCGCGTCGATCACTTTATCGCTAATTCGCCCGTGGTGGCCGAACGTATTCGGAAATACTACCGACGCGAAGCCGTGATTATCCCGCCGCCGGTGGAAGCCGACCGTTTCAGCTTTGACCCTCATACACAGCCCGAAGACTATTTCCTGACCCTCGGTCGCCTCATTCCCTATAAGCGCGTTGATCTGGCGATTGAGGCTTGCAACAGGTTGCAGTTCCCCCTGGTCGTCATCGGCAGTGGACGCGACCTGCTACGCTTGAAAAAGTTGGCCGGCCCGACCATCCGTTTTCTGGGACGACTCTCCGATGAAGAGGTAGGCCACTACTACACCCATTGCCGCGCATTCCTCTTCCCAGGTGAAGAAGATTTTGGCATCACACCTTTAGAGGCACAGGCTTCTGGCCGACCAGTCATTGCTTATGGCGGTGGCGGCGCATTGGCCTCGGTGGTGGAGGGCGTGACAGGCGAATTCTTTAGAGCACAAACAGTAGAGAGCATGACCGAAGTTCTGGCGACATTCGATGAGCAGCACTATGATCCACAGGTCATTCGCAATCACGCGCTGGAATTCGATATGCCGCGCTTCCGCCGTCGCATCCTCCAATTCATCGAAGCGAAGATGAGTGAGGGCAAATCCAAAGATTTACGTACATCGACGAGCGATCTGCTACGATAATACCCGCACCTCGCCTGGATGCCTTTCCAATAGAGCGTAGGCAAGCGAGCATTAAACTTTTTAAAAGGAAGGCGTTATAACCGTGGAACTACGGACTTATTGGACAATTCTCTGGCGACGTATCTGGTTGGTAGTATTGATCGTGGCCGTGGTGGCTCTCTACGTCGGCTACCAGTATTATCATTTACGCAAAACACCGGGTGCCTTGACGGCTTATAATTCGAGTGTGACCATCCAGATCGGTTTACAGGCATCGCCTCATGGGGTCGACCCCAGCTACGCCGACAGTGTCACCACGTCAGAAGCACTCGCCGACACACTGATTACGAGTCCAATCCTGACATCAAAAGAATTTGATACGCAGGTCTCCAACCAAATTGGGCTTGATATGAGCCAGCTCAAACAAGAGTTTGGCCCCAACGTTGACCTGGGTAACTGGCAAGCCGCCGGTGCTATTGGTGGCTCGTTAAATTACACGCGTGCTCATAGCCTGGTATCAATCAGCGCAACGTGGCCAACAGCAGCAGGAGCAAAAGCCATCGCGACAGCAGTGGGAGAAGTTAGCACCAGCAGTATTTGCAACTACCTGGAATATGTTATCTCTAAAGACGTCTCGTGCTCCACGACCGCAAATAACACACTGCCGGGTGTGACGGCACAAATAATCAGCAACGCTTCCAATCCAGCACCTGTTGCTGGCCCATCGACCAATAAAGTCACCCTTTTATTTATCATGCTCATCGTGGCTCTGTTCATCGGTATTGCCTTGGCCTTTCTGGCCGACTACCTGGACGACCGCATTCGCAGTAAAGACGACGTGGCTCTCCTGCTTCACCTACCCGTGTTTGGAGAGGTACCGCGCCCACCAGCCGTCGGGCAAGCCAAAGCACAATCACCCGTCGCCTAAAGCGGCCTTCCAAGCAGGAGTGCAGAGGGCGGCAGCCCTTTGCCGGGGTCTGGGGTGTCCCCAGATTCTACCACCCCTTCCCTGCCGCCGCAGGCGGCAAAAGTCTGTTAAGAAGCCCTGGACTTTCAGGTTAGCTACATTGACAATGTATGACCTACAAGCTATAGTAGGCATGGACATTGATGTGCATCTTAAAGGTGGAGATACCCTTTATTACTCTCTGCCTCTCTCTATATATGGATTTTTGAAGGAGCATTCTTAGTGAGTATTCGCTCACCGGAGCAGGTCGCACTGCTCACAGATTACGATGCAGGTTCCGCGTACAGCATCGCCTATCATACTTTATACACCAATATTTGCTGCAACTGGAATAATGAACAAACGCAGCATACCTTGTTGCTCACCACACCGGCAACGTATGCTGGTCAGGCCATGGTAGCGGCTAACGTGGCCATTGCCGCCGCACAAAGTGGCACACCGACCATCTTGCTTGACGCCGACCTACGTTCTCCAGGGCTAGCACAACGCTTTGGCGTGAACAAATCTAAAGGCCTTAGCGACTTACTACTGGCTGACACATTGAATACGCAGGAGATCGAACAGCATCTCAGTGCCACCTTTATCCCAGGCTTGCATCTACTCAGTGCGGGTACGGCGAGCGAAGGAACATTCCCTACCATAGCAACAAAGTTTCAGAGGATACTGCAAGCTCTCTGCCTCTTCCTGCAAGAAACAGAAACGCAGCCCAGCCTCATTATTTGTCACAGCTCAGCAGTATTGGCAGGGCCAGAAGCCTCGTTGATCAGTGCGCACGTTGAACAAACCATGCTGACGATTATCAAAGGTCGCACTACGCGCAAACAAGCCAAACAGGCCCAGGAACAGCTAGAGCGCACCCATGCTCACCTGTTGGGCATTGTTATGTTGGACGTGTAACAGATTTTTAGAAAGAAAATAGGATACAGCCGCGGGAGGTTCTCTTATGCCGGGACGTTCGGATCAAGACAAAGGACCATGGGATCGTGCTTCCAGTCAACACCTTGCTTCTGCCAACGGCACTGGTAAGCAACGTGCTACGCCGCAACGTCCACGCAATATGACACGTCTGGATACTCCCCCTGCCACGCCCCGTGTCGGGCGTCCAAAGCGGGAAGCACCGCCCCCTAAAAGATGGCGACGACGGCTGATTATCACGGCAGTCATCCTGGTGTTCTGCTGTATCGCGGCCTACGCCATCGGCTATGGCGTGTATAACTTTTTCGCCGCCACGGGTGCTACCGCCGGTGCAGCCACGACATCAGCCGATTTCCTGGCTGCCCTCAAAAATCAAAGTTATGACCAGGCGTACAACGATCTGGGTGCCACCATTACTGTCTCAACGGCTCCCGATGACTTCAAGCAGCAAGCGCAGCTGGACGATAAATGCTACGGCCCCGTCACCAACTATAGCGAAATCGCCGATAGTGCCGTCCAGAATAACGCGCAGAGCTATAGCTACAGCTTCAGTATCACCCGCAGCAAACTCGCCAAACCCTATACCCTCAAGATGACCCTGCTACAAGGCCAGTATGGCGACTGGAAGATTAGCACCTATGGCAACAATAATGATTTGGGGCCGGGACAACCCCCATGTAGTTAGTCGATAGCAGACATCTCGTCTACCACCTGTAGGAACCTCTGCAACGTGGGCAGCGTCTCGTCATGCCGCCAGACCACGCCCATACGCACTTCTGCCGCTTTATTCTGTAGCGGTTTGTAGACGATCCCTGTTCGATGCAGGTTCTGCACCGAGGCAGGAACCAGGGCTACCCCCATATTCGCCGCTACCAGGCCAATAATTGTTTGCATCAGCCAGGCCTCCTGCGCCAGTTTGGGAATGAAACCTGCTTGCTGGCACGCCTCCATAATGTGCGAACGCAAACCCGGTACCAGGGCATAACGAGGCGGAATGATGAAGGGATCATCAGCAAGCGATTGCAACAATATCTCCGCTTGCATTGCCAGGAGATGTGTCACAGGCAATACCGCCAGCAGTGGTTCACACAGCACGGGCCGCGTTTGAAGCTCTTTATCATCAAGTGGAAGATAGAGAAAGCCAACATCGATATGCCGCTCATGCAGTCCGCGCACCACCTGATCCGGGCCGAGTTCCCGCAGGAAGAGTTGCACATTGGGGAAACGCTGCTGAAACTCCCGCAAAAACAATGGCAAGATGCTGTTTGAAGCCGATGGGACAAACCCCAATGTCAACAGTCCCACTTCGCCATGACCAACCCGTTGCACCATCCGTACAGTCCGCTCCATCTGCCCAAAGATACGGCGTGCCTCGTCCAACAAGACCTGTCCAGCGTCGGTCAGTCGCACGCTGTGGCGCGTCCGCTCGAAGAGTTGCACCTTCAACTCCCGTTCTAACTGCTGAATCTGAGAGCTTAGCGGTGGCTGGGCGATATGCAAACGTTCGGCTGCACGAGTGAAATGCAGTTCTTCAGCGACGATCATAAAATAATACAAACGGCGCAGATCAATCACATTGTCCATGCCCTGATTATACGTATTTTATATAACCAATGCAAGAATAAGTATTGGACATATGAAGGCAATAGTAGCTATACTGATGAGTAAGGAGCAATGTTCATCAGAGAAGGTCACGTTATGCAAGCATTCCGTACCCTCAGTTTTGCGCACGAAGTCATCTTTGCCTCCGGCGCAATCGAGCGCATTGGTGAAGCTGTCGAACGCTTCGGCTGGCAACGCTTATTGCTATGCACCAGCAATTCACAACGGGTAGCCGGTCATATAGCGACCGTCTCGTCCTTGTTGGGAGAGCGCATGGTCGCCAGCTATGAACACGTTCAGTCTCATGTGCCGGAAGCCCAGGTTGCTGAAGTACTGGCCCTGGCACTTGAGCATCATGCGGATGCGGTGATTGCCCTGGGCGGTGGCAGTCCCATCGGCATGGCAAAAGCTGTCAGTCGAGCGATTGAGGAACAGTACAGTGGCAAAACGGCTTATATTGCGTCCCCTACCGAGCAGCCACATATCCCCGTTATCGCCATCCCCACAACCTATGCGGGTTCCGAGATGACTGCCGTATACGGCGTCACGCGTACCATTGACGGCATCACACGCAAGATAACTGTATCCAACCCCAAGATTGCGCCCAAGCTGATTATTTACGACCCACTGCTCACGCGCCAATTACCCCAAACGCTGACCGCTTCCTCTGGCATCAATGCCCTGGCACATAGCTTTGAGGCACTGTACTCGATCACACGCAATCCTCTCTCGACGGCAGCAGCACTGCATTCTATCCGCGCCATCTGGCATGCCCTACCACTATGTGTTGCTGATGGCACCGACATCGAAGCACGGAGCGAAATGCTGGTGGGAGCATATCTGGCCGGCTATGCACTTGCCACGGTAACTATGGCACTACATCATGGAATGTGCCATGTATTAGGCGGCAGCGCAGGTGTGGCACACGGCATCGCCAATGCCATTATGCTCCCACATGCCTTGCGTTTCAACCTCGCTGCCACCGCGACTGAAATTGCCCAGGCAGCCGAAGCAATGGGAATCGCACGCGGCACCCAAAGCGATGCTGTACTGGCCGAAGCTATCGTGCAGCGCATCGATGATCTCATCAGCCAAATGCACCTGCCGCAGCACTTGCGCGATGTAGGAATACCTGAGAGCGACCTACCCCGCCTGGCGCAACTTGCCTTTGAAAGTCGTACCGTACAAAGCAATCCAAAACCAATCACCGCTAGCGAGCAGTTAACCATACTGCTACGCCAGGCCTGGTAGAAAAGGAGGGTCACAAGCAGGGATGCAGCGCGGTTTCCAGGGCGACCGCAAGGGTCGCCCCTACTATATACGCCCCGCCTTTCCCCACGGGAAGCGGCTCGCAGAGCCGCCTCGTGTATAGTATAGTAGGGGTGACCCTTGCGGTCGCCCTGGTGAAGGACTAACCGCCTGCTAGTCCTTTCCCGCCGCCGTAGGCGGCATGTCACATGAAAAGTGTCAAAGCACTACCACCATCAAAGCATTTCATGCAAAAGAGCAACTCTATGGACTTAATCAGTGGTCTACACCACCTGACAGCATGCGTTGGCGCAGCACAGGAAGATGTTGACTTTTACACCAAAATCATTGGACTGCGCCTCGTCAAGCAGACCGTTTTGCTCGATGGGGAAAAACCGGTCTACCACCTCTACTATGCCAACGAGACAGGAACCCCCGGCACAGTCATGACCACCTTTCCCTACAAGCAACTTGGTATCACTGGACGTAAAGGCACTGGCCAGGTGAAGATCACATCCTACGCTGTCCCTGCCTCCTCAATGTCCTTCTAGCTAAAGCGCTTCGATTCTTTCAATGTGAAGCATAGTCCTATCCAGGAGCGTTTTGGGCAGCCGCATATTCAATTTACACATCCCGGTGGCCTTGAGTTTGAATTGATTGGCGACGACAACGATCCACGACCACCCTGGACTACGTCAGAAGTTTCCGCCGATGCAGCCGTGCGCGGCCTGCACAGCGTCACCTTGAGCCTACGCGAAACCGTCGAATCAGAGAAATTCATGGGCGTGCTCGGCTTCCGCAAGGTCGCCGAAGAAGGCCCCTATATGCGCTTTGAAGTGGGGCAAGGCGGCTCAGGTCGGTCGGTTGACTTCCTCCACGAACCAGATGTTCCAGCCGGGAGTTGGACGTTTGGGGCTGGAACCGTCCATCACATCGCCTTTGCCGTACAAAATGATGAGGAGCAGAAGCAGGTTAAGGACTACTTAGAGGGCTTCGGCTATACCGATGTCTCGGAGCAAAAGAACCGCAACTACTTCCACTCGATCTATTTCCGCATGCCAGGAGGCGTACTCTTTGAGGTCGCAACCTCTGACATCGGTTTCTACATCGACGAAACACCAGACAAACTCGGCCAGCGCATCCAATTCCCACCCTGGTTTGAAGACCGCCGCGACGAGTACCTGGCCCAATTGGAGCATATCACCCCGTAAGGTACGCCACAAGGGCAATACATCTCACGTCAGCCCTGTAGGGCGCGATTTATCGCCGCCACCGCCGATTTTATCGGCCCGGCCCGTTGACCGATAAATCGCCGCCACCGCCAATAAATCGCGCCCTACACCCTACCAATTGGGTCTTTCACTGGGAGGTTTTTTGGGGAAAGGCATCGGCGAGGGGGAATGTCATGCTGA
>JBPCJY010000092.1:0-4976 GCA_051004815.1 Ktedonobacteraceae bacterium | reverse complement strand
GGCGGGTACACTCCCCCTCCCGCCCCCCCCCCCCCCCCTTTTTCCTCCCCCCCCCCCCCCCCCCCCCCCCGCTCAGCATGACAGGCGAAACCGGCGCGCTTCAAAAAACCTCCCAGTGAAAGACATCCCCCTGTCCCTACAAAATAGCCTCGATGCAAAAAAGAACAGGCATACCGCGCCCACCGCCAATTGATCGGCCCGTGTTCGTTCCTACGCTTACAATCTAGCTATGAGATATAATAAACACACAGAAAACCCTATTCGACACAGCGAGATGAACGAAAGGAGATAAGAACAAAATGCAAGCCGAAGGTCATGATAAGCATATCGATAGAGACATTTTAGAAGTATCCCTCACCGGTCAGACGCTCCTAGAACACCCTTTGTTGAACAAAGGAAGTACTTTCCCAGAGGATGAACGGCGCGAGTTCCACCTGTTGGGACTGCTCCCACTGCATATTGCCCCGCTGGAAGTGCAGTTAGCCCGCACGTATGAAAACTATCGCCGTAAAGACGACGACTTGGAGCGTTATATTTTCCTGGCATCGCTGCAAGACCGGAACGAAATCCTCTTCTACCTTTTGCTTTCTAAGCACATCGAGGAGATGAGTCCAATCGTCTATACGCCCGTCGTGGGTCTGGCCTGTCAGCATTACAGTCACCTGTATCGCCGTCCGCGTGGTTTGTATCTCTCGTATCCCTACAAGGATGAACTCGAAACGCTGCTTCAGCATGCACCATTCCAAGATATCGACGTGATTGTGGTAACGGATGGTGAGCGCATCCTTGGACTGGGTGATCTGGGCGTAGGCGGCATGGGTATTCCTGTCGGCAAGCTTGCCCTGTACACAGTATGCGCGGGCATCCATCCCGCCAGAACACTACCTATCATCCTGGATGTAGGAACGGATAACCAGGAACTACTCAATGATCCACTCTATCTGGGATGGCACCACGAACGAGTGCGCGGAGCAACCTACGATGCCTTCATCGATACCTTTGTCCAGGCCGTGAAGCGCATGTTCCCCCATGTGCTGTTGCAATGGGAAGATTTCGCCAAAAAGAATGCGCGACGGCTGCTCACACAGTATCAGGATCAGCTTTGCACCTTCAATGACGATATCCAGGGGACAGGGGCTGTGACCCTTGCTGGTTTGCTCGCCGCGGTGCATGTCATTGGCGCGAAACTGAGCGAGCAACGTGTCGTTATTTTGGGTGCAGGCTCGGCGGCAACAGGCATTGCTGAACAGATCGTGGCGGCAATGGAATACGAAGGACGTTCGTTAGAAGAGGCGCGACGCTCTATCTGGCTGCTTGATAGTCACGGGCTTGTGCATGCTGGGCGCAAGGATTTGGAGGCAGAGAAGGCACCCTATGCACAGCCGGAGCAGCGTATCGCCGGATGGAACACGACATCTTCCGAGCAGATTGGGCTGCAAGAGGTGGTGACGCAGGTTCACCCGACGATCTTGATCGGTACGGCGGCTATGCCAGGCGTATTCACGGAAGCCATTGTGCGCGAGATGGCCAGCCACGTTGAACGACCAATTATCTTCCCATTATCCAATCCGACCTCCATGAGTGAGGCCGCGCCCGCGGACCTGATAGCCTGGACAGAAGGACGTGCCTTGATCGCCACCGGCAGCCCTTATCCCGCGGTATCCTACAATGGACAAACGATCACCATTGGGCAATGCAACAATATGTTCATCTTCCCCGGCATGGGCCTGGGCGTCATTGCCGCCCAGACCCGGCGAGTGACAAACGAGATGTTCATCGCCGCTGCCCGTGCGCTCAGTGAATGTTCACCCGCTCGCCAGACGGCGACTGCATTGCTCTACCCCAAGGTCGAGGATGTGCGTGAAGTGTCACGGCGCGTCGCCCTGGCGGTTGGCTTAGCAGCCCAGCAAGCAAGCGTAGCCGAGCAAACCTCCACCGCAGAGTTGGAACGCCGCGTCACAGCAACCATGTGGACACCTCACTATCCACACCTAAAATATAAAACACTACCTTGACTATATTTGAAACAGGCAATACAATATCAGTGATAACGAAGCATTGCCACTATATTGGAGGAACCCTTCTATGCCCTTATACGAGTACTACTGCTCGGACTGTCGCGCCAAATTTGAACTGCTCGTCAGCCACCAGCACGCGGACGACGTTGTCTGCATGAAATGCCATAGCGAAAAAGTACGCCGCTTACTCTCTATCTTCGCCACGTCGCGGAGCGACGGTGAAGAAGCTGGCTATGATGAGGCACCTGCGATGGGTGGCTGTAGTTGTGGTGGTGGAAGTTGCGGCTGCAACTAGCAGGTCGAAGTCATCATGTTTAATAAAGTCAGTTACCGGCGTGGTGTAATAGAGGGTGTCCTGCTCTACACGTTGGGGCGTCTTGGTGCGCTAATTACGCCAGCCTTTTTCCCCTCTTGGGTCTTTGTGGCTGCTCCTTTGCTCTTTCTCGTGCTGCAATATTTATTAGGGCCGGTCTGGGCCACGCGCCGCATTGTTTCTCCCAAACGCGAACGTCTCAGCAAACGATTCTGGCTGCTCGGCTTGCGTATGGCGGTACTTTGTCTGGGCATTGACATCGTGCTGACCCTGGCAATCGGTTTGCCAGTCAATGCCCTCGGTGGCGTGCAACAGGGGCCGGCCTTGTGGCGACTCTTTATCAATGGTACCAACCACCTCAGCTTACTTGACCTTGGCCTGTATGAGTTGAAGAGTGCCGCGCTGCTATTTGCCCTGTTCACGCTCGATGTCATCTGCACACGATTAGCAATGGGCGGTTTCTTGCGCTTTACTATGCCAGCTGGTGGCAATCGCGTCACCCTATAAAAAGCGTGCCGGATCAAACAGGTCTGCCTGGGGATGTGTCCGACCAGCCACAAGTTCGCGAATGATGGAAGCAGCCTGTAGCGCGGATGCATTGCCGTGTCCTGTGAAACCACCCGCGATGTAGCAATGCGGCTTGCCCGGTAGTTTGCCAATCAAGGGTAAGCCATCCCTGGAAAAGGCCATGATACCAGCCCAACGGTGTGTAATACGTATCTCTGGCAGATGCAGTGTCTCATGCACAAAGGCATCCAATTGCCTCTGCACCTCTCCTCCCGGTGTTTCGTCCATGGTTGCTTCCGTATCAAAAGAATGATTGCGCCATCCTCCGACCACAAGTCGCCCATCCGCGAGTTGCTGCCAATATTGGTAGCCTTCATCAGCGGAACATGGCGATGGGAAGAGTTGTTCATCAGTGGGTCCCGTGGCGATCACCTGGCCTCGTGTCGGCTTGATACACGTTGCTAACCAGTCTACTCCAAGCTGTGCGCCAATTTCTGGCAGCCAGGCATTGGTCGCGAGTACAACATCGCGTGCCTGTACTTTGCCTTGCGGCGTCGTGAGCGTCATGCCATGATCGTTTGCTGTTATAGCACTGACAGGACTTTCAGCATGGAAGATAGCTCCTGCCTGTTGTGCCAGCAACGCCAATCCAGTCACAAATTTTGCTGGTTGCAACGAGCCACCGTCAGGATGAAAGATGCCGCCGAGATATCCTTGCTGCAACCTGGTTGGCAATTCATGACGGGCCAGGATGGTAGCTTGCCAACCATCCTCATTCAGGAGTGCCGCACTTTGCTGTAAATCTCCTAATTCGCTTTCACTGCTAGCCATGCCAAGGATACCATTGCGTCGGTACTCGCACGACCAGCCCAGCTGTGCGAATTCGTCGATGAGGCTCACCGCGAGTTGCGCGTTGTTGACGTGAAATGTCCGGAGGCGACGCGCATGTTCACGTCCCAGGCGAGCTACTACGGTCGCGTACTTTTCCCCGGTGCTATTGGTGATAATGCCCCCATTGCGACCACTGGCCCCTGCCGCGATATGGCGACTTTCCAGTACCCTGACCGCTCTTCCTGCACGCGCCAGCTCCAACGCAATGGCGGTGCCTGTGATACCCGCGCCAACAATGGCGACCTCCGTTGTGCAATCGCCCTCAAGAGGTTGAATGAGCGGACGCGGCATATCCATTGTTGCTAATGCTGCTTGCCAATATGAAGTGCTTCCCACTGTAATAATTCCTCGTTTCTTGCTGCTCATAAAGATATATTACCGCATTTCATAGTTTCAGGGGTAATCCTCCCTTCCTTCTCTTTCCGCCTAGGCATTTGGAGATAAGGCTTCCCGTGAGCGGACTGGAGATGGAGAGCGGTTCTGCCTGTCATCCTGAGCGAAGCGAAGGATCTGGCTCGCCGGGCGCAGAGATCCTTCGCTTCGCTCAGGATGACAGCTCTTATCTCCAAATGTCTGCTTTCCGCCTTCGCTCTTTGCAGAGAAAAAACGATAGCCAAAAATCTCACGACGGGGACGTTTTAACTGTGTTAACAACGAGAGCAATGACAGGGAAAGTATCAAGGAGGTCGTAGATGTATTATCGTATAGCGTTCCAGCAAGAGGCAATGCCTATATGGCACTGGAAATCGACGGTGTTAAGCTCGCTAGATGCCTCAGTCCAGCTTCTGAGACGCTTTCGCGCTCTTCCTCAAGATCGCTTACGCGTGTTTTCTTCTTCCTCGCGTGAGGAGTTGAATAAAATACTGGCACAAGAGAACAGTGGACAGGCGTCCAATTCAGTTATGGCAGAACAATTCTTACGTGAGAGGAAGCTTTGTTCACCCGAGGTCAAGCAAGAAGCGGTAGAACATGGAAAGCGCGAACAGCAGAAGATAGCAGCAAGTGTTGCCACCATCCCTGCATCTTTGTATGATGGCAACCGGGATGCATTGGATATGAGACGGTTAGAGTTAGAATGTGGAGCGGGTGGCGATCACGATGTGCCATACACATTCACTTTTCCGTTGTCCGAAACGTAGACAAATAGGACAAGCCTATCTGGCATGTTCGGTTCCTGCTTCGCCCAGAGCAGTTTCACTCCTCATTGCTGAGAAGCCAGAGCTGCTCTGTCCACAGGCGTTCCATTC
>JBPCJY010000091.1:0-17568 GCA_051004815.1 Ktedonobacteraceae bacterium | reverse complement strand
TAGTCGTGATTCTTTCTGGTCGCCCCACCCTGGCGGCAATCGACCGCCCACTATTCAAGATGCGGGAGGGCAGTATGGCCTGGGAACGGTGAGCCGTTCCCAGGCCATACTGCCTTCACACCCTATCCATCCCTTTACAACCGTATAATCTCACCTCGAATCCTCTTCACCCAATGGGTGATGCCTCGCACTCTTCCTACCAACTCCGCATCCTAGATAGGATCAACTATGCACCCATGCGTGGTGCAATAATACCATGTATTCCAGATGTACCTAAGTTCTCTGATCCTCTTCTGTAAGTCAATGAGTCCACGGTAGAAAAGCCAGATAACGGCAATCTGCCATGCTAGCATGATGATAATGATCGGTATGGCAATTATGATTATCGTTGTAGCTAAGAATGGATGAGTTGTAACTAAGGGCGTCTGAGATTGAATTGCAGTCCCGTTGAGCGCGTTAGTTAGCAGTGTTGCTATACCATAGAGAACAGCTATCACAACAAGCCCTCCCACAAAAAATAGCTTTGTACGTTTGGGTATAGGAACAAATAACATGGCAATGGGGAAGAACACAGGCGTAAGATACCACCAACCGCTTAGTTCCTTTGGCGGAGCTAGTTTTTCTCTGTCGGTATTTTCATAGTACACTTCGCTTAACTTCCTAATAGTGCAAGGGCCGCCTACGCCTTTCTTTGGACAAACGGAAGGTAGAGGAAACATAACAACTTCCTTTCCAGATAGATGAAAATAAAGTCCAAATAATTCAAAAATAATATACAAGCAAAAGAGAAATACTAGTAGCTATTATGCATGAGAATGATAAAAGAGGCAAGGCTCAAAGGGAGAAAAACTAGGGCTTGTGAGTCTACCACAGATAGTTGGAGATAAGAACCGCATGGAATACGCCTTTTTTGCAGCGCAATCAGGCGTGTGCTATACTTGACATGAGAGTTCTCATAATGGTTTTCTGATCGAGAAAGAATGGACAAGATCATGTTCAATGAGTATATCGAGAAAGCGATGCACCATGCTCACTGTGAGCAAATTGAAGATGGAACTTATTTTGGCCGGATTCCTGGCTTCAAGGGCGTCTGGGCAAACAAACCAACTGAACAGGAATGCCGCGAGGAATTGCGTGAGGTTCTAGAAGGCTGGATACTCCTCAACATTGCTGATCACACCCCCTTACCCAGAGTTGATGGGATGACGTTGGAAGTAGGAAAATTAGTCTAATGGCTCAACTGCGACCGATCAAGTGCAAGGATTTGATTAGCTCCTTACGTCATCTTGATTTTACTGGTCCTTATGCCGGTGGTAAACATGAGTATATGCAACGCGGTCGACTCAAAGTACGTCTCCCTAATCCTCATCAAAGTGATATTAGCGTCGCATTGCTCAAACGAATTCTCGAGGAAGCGGATGTTTCCTTGCAGGAATGGGAACAACTGTGAAGTGAGCCTAACTCGTTCTCTACGTCAAGCCTTTTGTCTCAAAACGTTCACTCCTCATACTGCATCCGTTTCCTGATGAAGCTTGCAGCATAGCTCGCACTCGATGCCAGTCTTATCTCCAAATGCCTGTGTCTACCAAGTGTTACTTGACTTTTCCGCTCTCATGGGCAATAGTGATAGCAGCACTCCTGACTCATAAAAACAAACAGGCAACCGAAAGGGAGTAGATTAAAGGAGCAGGTTATGGCACTTCCTGAATACCGATGGTTGAGCGTTGAGGAATATCTGGCTATTGACAATGCCAGTGACGTGCGGTTTGAGTACGTCCATGGTCAACTTCGTATGCTTGCGGGTGGGAGTCGGAACCACGCATAATCTTCATGGTTTACTCTATGACCACCTACGTGGAACTCCATGCGCAGCCTACACCTCTGATATGCGCGTCCAGGTAGCCATAGACCATTATTACTACCCCGATGTCACGGTCAGTGGCGATGAAAACGAGGCAGAGAATGCATTGCATTCTCCGCGTGTCGTGTTTGAGGTTCTTTCTCCAGGTACCGAAGCGATTGACCGCACCGAAAAACTGGCAGCGTATCGTGAGTTGCTCAGTGTAGAGGACTATGTGCTTGTGAGTTCTGAGCGACTGGCCGTTGAAGTTCACCACCGAGACCGCAAGCAAAACTACTGGATCACCAGAATCTACGGCCATGGAGACACGGTGAGAATCGAAAGCCTCAACGCCGACTTTCTCATGGATGAAATTTATGAACGCATCCGGTTCAAGCTGTAGGACATATCACGTCTACAACCATATAATCTCCCCCCACACCCTCATCACCTCATCATCCACATACAACATCCCAATACTGCACCTCGGCTGCCGCCGTCGATCAGTGGCACTGCCTGGATTAAACAGCAACTGCCCATCATGTTCCTCGTTCCAGGGGATATGACTATGCCCAAACACAACAACACGAGCAGCAGGAAATTCCTGGCGAGCCACCCGCGCATGAGTCTTTGAATCGCCCAGGATATGCACAATGCCAATCCTACAAAACCCGATCATCACCTCACGCTTAATCGGCAATTTCAAGACAACCTCTTCCTCCTCAATATTGCCTCGCATGGCCACCACAGGTGCTATCGTCTCCAATTCGTTCAAAACCGAAAGCATAGAAAGGTCTCCAGCATGAATAATTTGCTCGACGCCTGCGAAGTGTTCCCAGACAGCTTCCGGTATTCGCTTAAAGTGCGGGATGTGGGTATCGGAGATGACGCCAACTTTTCTCAGCATTGTTTGTCTCTTTCAAAGGATGAAGCACATGCAAGGGTTATAAGTTGTTATAATCCTCATGACTGCCAATCCAATACCATGAGATTGTATCTCCTTCCCACAATCCCACAGCGCGATAGTTTCTGCCGACACGGACAGAGTAGATTGGTTCTTGGGGGTCAATGCGCTTAAAGTGTAAGCTAGGATGGTGGGGGTTTGCTCTAAACAATTGGTAAGTGGTGACAGCTTGCTCTTGTACCTGACGGGGGAGTTGTGCAAACAGCTTGTGAAACTGCTTCGTTCGTTTATTTCTCACAAGCAGTCAAAGCCGCCGTCTTCGGTTTTTCCTGCCTTGTCCTCTTCTAAGGCTTGCCTGGCAAGTGTACGCAGGCGTGCTTGTACGTGGGGCTTGCTCACAATTGCATCCCATTCCTGCTCTTCAATTTCTTCCAAGATGCGTGCCGCTATTGCATTCTGTGCCTCAGCGGGTAGCCTCTGCATAGCTTCAATTGCATGTCTTAGCTGCTCGGTCATAGTATTTACCCTCTTGCTCTCATGCTCGTTTATGTAAGTATACCATAACACGATTTGCTCCGTAATGACATTTTTCGGCCTGGATAATATCAGGCAAACCGCACCATTTAATGTACATTAACTTCAACCAACACAATAAAAAGTTGCCACCCACCGTTGCGAGAAGCTATAATGCACAGAGCAAATTTATTTTCTCTTTCTGCGTTTATCTCTTTGCAAGGAATCATAATCATATGCGAGTTGCGGTTATTTCGGACATCCATGGCAATCAATTAGCCCTGGAAGCTGTGCTGGAGGACCTTTCACAACAGGTACCTGTAGAACACACGGTTATCGCGGGCGACCTGTGCTTGAATGGCCCATGTCCATCTCAGGTGCTGGATATTGTGCGAGGGTTGAACTGCCCGGTTATCCAGGGCAATGTGGACGCGGAAGTTGTGAGTGAGGCTCCAGAAAAGGGACTCAAGAAGCGCACAACCGTCTCCTGGACACGAGAACAGATTGGACCCGAGGGGATTGGCTACCTGGCGAATCTGCCTACCTCCCATCTCGTTGAGAACCCGGAGGGCAGCGACCTCTACGTTGTTCACGCGAACCCGCTGAACCTGGAAGATGCCATTTTCCCCAATGCACCCGATAGTGAGTTAGAGCACTTACTGGGCAGTCTATCACCCGACGTGGGAGCCATGGCCTTTGGTCATCTCCACATCGCCTATACGCGTCGCTGGCGACACCTCTTGCTGGCCGATGTTGCCAGTTGTGGTGTGCCACGCGATGAAGACTTGCGTGCCGCCTATGGCATCCTTTCCTGGCACAATAGCAGTTGGGAAGCCGAGATTCGGCGCGTGACCTACGATGTAAAAGCCGTGGTGAAGCAGATCAAAGCCTGTGGGATGCCCAATCCGGAGAAACGAATCAAGGTACTGACCGAGGCTCGCTATTAGCTAAAATGGCACCCTACAAAGGGTGCCACAGCCATATCAGCTTGTTAAGCCAGTTATATTATGTTGGAAACATCTACCTTTTGCAAGGCGATGTGCAATATTCAAGCATGCACTAAATCACACGAAGTACAGTCACACGTAGTAAGTTGAACGAACTCAGGCACAAACGCCGACTCTGTAACCAGTACAAAAGCAGGCTGTACGAGCGCGGGTGATTCCTCCACCACGATAACTTCTTCCCCCAGATAGCTAGCTGCATCTCCAACATCAACCAGATGCAACTCCTGAACGATTGCGCGTAATTCTCCGGTTGTTGCCATAATGTTTTTACTCCTATTCAATACAAACATGTAGAGCCACCCCCCCTTCCACCCATACACCCGGCATCCCCTAGACCGTATATATACCCATGCCAAAGTGTTTCATCGTTAAAACATAGAAAAGAAGATATATGTTATATGAGGCTGCTTTATACTGCCTTCACTTATACATACGTTCCATGTTACTGATTCGTCTCTGTGAAATGAAAGAGTAGTAAGAATAGGCCACCGATGCTTGCCTTCCTCTGGCATCTAACCTCTCAACAGCCTCATCTGATATACGCTAGATAGACGTTGCAAGTTATGTTTTTGGGTAGGTAATTTTTATGAGAGGCAGCGAAGCGACGCTGTCGCTCAAGGGCAGCACAGACATCACCCAAAAAGTGCTATACTGACTAGGGCAAAACAGCAAAAGGAACGAATAAGAACACTCGTGAACGCAATAACCTACTACTCTTATGACAATATTCGCGTAGAAAACAGGTCAATTCCAGCCATTACCGACTATGAATTGCTGGTTAAAGTGCATGGCTGTGGGCTATGTGGTTCTGACATCATCAAAATCGTGCAAAAAGCCGCTCCCCCGGTCATACTGGGGCATGAGTTGACTGGCACCATAATTGAGTGTGGAGACGCTGTGTCCAATTTCGCGGTCGGTCAACGGGTAGTCGTTGCGCATCATGTGCCATGTGGTACCTGTCATTACTGCCGCCACGGCAATTATTCCATGTGCGCCGCTTTCAAAAGCTCGAACATCGACCCATGCGGCTTCGCTGAATATATTCGTGTGCCAGCAGAGCATGTACTCCATACTACCCTCCCCCTTCCCGCTGCGCTCACAGCCGAGGAAGGCTCCTTTGTGGAGCCGCTCGCATGCTGCGTGCGGGCTGTACGCCGCACACCTTTGCTGCCCGGTGATAGTGTTGTCGTGATGGGTCTGGGTTCCATTGGCTTGCTGATGCTACAGGCCGTCAAAGCCATCGGTGGAGAGTCAGCAGATAGCGCGAACGGGACGAATGGAGAGAATAGTGTGCGCGTTTATGGTGTAGACATGCTGCCCGAACGCCTCGCGTTGGCACGTTCGCTCGGTGCGGACGAGGCTTTCTTAGCCCCATCCGACGAGCAAGGATTGCGCCACATCCTGGCACCCCTTACCGAAAATCGTGGTGCGGATGCCGCCATCATTACTGCTGCTGGCACGCGCCCATTTCTGCAAGCGTTGGCTGCTGTACGTAAGGGCGGTAGTGTCAATATCTTCGCGGCCCATGCAGGCACGGCTCCCATAAACCTGGAAGCACTGTACCAGCAAGAACTCAGTATTAGCAGTACCTATTCTTCCTCACCAGAAGAATTACGGATAGCTCTCGATCTACTCACCAGCCGAAAAGTGCGCGTTGCCAATCTGATCAGCCATCGTCTCCCCCTGGCACAGTTTGCCGAGGGGGTCGCGCTGATGCAGCAACGCGCCGCTTTAAAGGTCTATTTTCAAATAGCAGGAGAACAATAAAATGGCAAGTACACATTACGATGTCGCGATTATTGGCGCGGGTCCCGGTGGCTACGTTGCCGCCATTCGAGCCGCGCAACTAGGGGCCAAGGTTGCCATCGTCGAGAAACAGTACCTCGGCGGCACCTGCCTCAACGTCGGCTGCATCCCCTCCAAGGCCATGCTGCATATTGCCGAGGTCATGCATAATATGGAGTCGCTGGGCGAACTCGGTATCACCTTACCACAGCCGCCCACCTTCGATATGCGCCAGGCCGTCGTCTTCAAAGATAAAGTGGTGAAGCGCATGGTCGGCGGCGTGAGCGTGCTCATGAAAGGCAACAAAGTTGATGTCTTTGATGGCCTGGGAACGGTCGATGCCTCGCGCAACGTCACAGTGACAAAGAGCGATGGCTCAAAAGAGCAGTTCAGCGCGGACAAGATCATTCTCGCCACCGGTTCCGTCCCGCTCATCCCGCCCTTCCCCGGCGTCGATGGGCGCAATGTGATGAATAGCGATACTTGCTGGAATCTGCCCAAGACACCGGAAAGCATCGTCTGTGTTGGCGGCGGCGTAATCGGTATCGAACTGGCCTGTATGTTCGATGCACTGGGCGCAAAAGTAACCATCGTCGAAATGCTGCCCAATATCCTGGCACCCGTCGATGAGGAGGTGCGCAAGTTACTTGTACGCATCCTCAGCAAACGCGGCATCAACATCGTCACCAATGCAAAAGTTGAATCTATCTCCGACGATGGCGACATGAAGAAGGTAGTAGCCAGTTCCGACAAGGGCGAGCAGACTTACAGTAGCGAATACGTGTTGATCGCCGTCAGTCGCAAAGCCAATACCAGCGGCCTGGAACAACTGATGGAGCAGGGACTTGATAACGACCGTGGTCGTGTTCGTGTCAACGAGAAGATGGAGACCAACCTGCCCGGCATCTATGCCATCGGCGATCTGATCCACGGTGCTGGCCTGGCCCACGTTGCCTCAATGGAGGGCGAGATTGCCTCCGACAACGCCACTGGCCACAACGCGCTCATGGACTACAACGTCATTCCTAACCCCATCTACACCTTCCCTGAAATAGCCTTCGTCGGACTGACGGAGGCGCAGGCCAAAGAAAAATATCCAGAGGCTCGCGTGGAACGCTTCCCCTGGACGGCCATCGGCAAGGCCGTTGCTACCGACCAAACCGAAGGCTTCACCAAGGTCATCATGGGCAAGTACGGCGAAATCCTGGGAGCGCATATCATCGGCCCCGACGCCACCAACCTGATTAGCGAATTCTCAGTAGCTATGCGTGGTGAACTCACCGTCGATGAAATTTCCGAGACCATTCACCCGCATCCCACCCTCAGCGAGGGTCTGCGCGAAGCCGTCCTGGCCGTGCAAGGTCGTCCCATCCACATTCCACCCAAGCAACAATTGGCACGAACAAGATAATGTGGTGGTTGTCACGAACAGAGTAAGTACACAGCAATGTGTACCTACTCTGTGTTCACTCTCTCTTCCCATTTGATTTATCCGCTTGATCTCTTGCTGACGTTAGAGCAAAAAGGGCTGAAATAAGCTCCCCCAATTCCTATCCCATTTTCTGTTTTATCTAACGTACATAGATACATGCTTATATATGTAGACATGGATGGAATATGCTGCAAAGAGAATGATAGCAAGCAAGGGTAGATAAACAGTGAGCACAGTCAGAAACAGGAGTATAGCCTCTCCCACGCCTTTGCGGTCTCCGCGACCGCCAATGGCTCCCGAAAGGCGACCATGGCCGCTGGTGATTATACCAACGATCTGTCTTCTGCTTGGCCTGGCGGCTGGGTTATGGAATGCTCCTGGCTTATTGTCCCAATTTACCCATACACATACCGTTACACACATACATACCATCAAAAAGGCACACGCGACCAACGCCGCTAATTTGGTGCCATTGGAGTTTCAGGCGGGAACAGAGGCAGCCGCCCAGCAATATATGGCTGCGCTGCTCAAGCACCAGTACTCCACAATGTGGTCGCTGCTCCATCCACAGGTACAAGCGGTCTGGCCCGGTGAAGCAGCTTTCATCGCGTACTGGGAAAAACGTTATCAGGATTATACGCTGCAACGGTTTGTACTCGGCTCCGTCTCCTGGTTGCCCATCTGGGTGAACCCTGAGACGATGATCGAGTACAAGCAGGTGCTGACCGTACCTGTCTCGCTGATCCTCGCGCCTAAACAAGCAGTACTTTCACAATCACGGGTACCACCGGAGGACATTCACCCAACGCAGGTCTTGCAAAACCTGCCCTTTATTGTGCAAAGGGTAGCCGCTAAAAGTCCCGGAACACCTGTCCATTGGCTCGTCCTCAATGGTGGCCCAGCCGATTTAGAGGCACCTATTTTACCACCCACACAGCCGCTCTATACGTTTGTGCGGGTACCCATCCTGATGTATCACCATATTTCAAATAATGTGCCGCCCACGGCACTCGGCGAAAGCTTGACCGTCACGGTGAAAATGTTCACGCAGCAGCTTGACTACCTCAAGTTGCAGGGCTATCACACCATCACCTTTAACCAGCTCTTTGACGCCATGTACTATGCTGGGCCCTTGCCACCACGCCCCATCATCCTGACCTTTGACGACGGCTACGATGATGCATTTCATATCGCCTACCCCATCTTACAAGCGCACGGCTTCAGTGGCATGTTCTATATCATCACCGGCAAGGCCGACTGGCCGGGCTATCTGAACTGGCAACAGATTCGGACGATGTTAGCGCAGGGCATGCAGATTGGCTCACATACCATTCACCATGTCGATATCGGCAACCTCTTCCTCTATTCGCCAATCATGGCTCAGCAAGAATTACAGGTTTCGCAAGCAGTCCTGCAAAAACAGCTCGGCACCGTCATCCAACAATTCTGCTACCCCTCCGGGGCACCATTCAAAACCGGTAGTTTCTGGTTACAGCAGCAAATCATGACCATGCTGGCAGCCGACGGCTATGTCGGTGCCACCACCGACCCCGGCACGTCCGGCATCTACCAGAGCAGTCTTCGCCCCCTAGCCCTCTTGCGCGTCCGCGTCGATGGTCGCTCAGACCTACAATTCTTCGAGAACAGCATACCACAGTTCAACATCAAGAGCGCATGAACGGCGTGCTCATGAGAAAGCAAGATTCGAGAAGTTTTTTCTGCTCACGCATGTTATGATGAGAGAATAAAGTTAAGATAAGATAAAGGAAAAATCATAATGACAGAGAACAACAAAGAGAACATGCCTGTAGTACCTGCTATGAAACTTGAGCTAGTGCCGGTACCAGTGTCAGATGTTGACCGCGCCAAGACTTTCTACGTCGAGAAAGCCGGTTTTACGTTAGAGGTTGATGTTCAACCTACCGACACGGTGAGAGTTGTCCAGCTCACGCCGCCCGGATCGGCTTGTTCAATCGTCTTTGGGACTGGTATGGGTGACATTACTGACATGCAGCCTGGCTCGGTCAAGGGTCTGCATCTGGTGGTAGCGGATATACGCACGTCTCGTGAAGCACTCGTTTCACGGGGGCTTGAAGTAAGCGAGGTTTGGGACATACAGGAGGTGAAGTACGCCGGATTCAGCGATCCCGATGGCAATTCCTGGCTCCTACAAGAATTCCCGCCTAACCTCAAGTCTTGACCTGCCGCTCGATGCCTGCTGCCAGCGTATGTCGCTACGGCTGGCAAAATACATTGCGCTGCACGATTGATAGCTTTTGCCGACTCACAAAAAGAGGCCAATAAAGCCTCTTTTCGAGTTACCGTGACAGCATCTCAGCGTTTAAATGCGCTGGCCGCGGGGCGATAGGGACGAATCATCCATAGTGGACGACGCAAGTTATCCGGTCGCTGCGTCTGCGGGCGCGTCATGGTGAGCCACTGCGCATAGACTTCTTGCGCCTTGTGCCTATCAACGAAGACATCACCATAACAGTCTTCAGCATGCGCTCTCTCAACCGTCACCTTCTGATGCCAACAATGCATCCCGCTAATGGGATCAGGATGCACGCCAAAGGTCAGGTTCTGATGCACACCGGCTTCACGCCAAAAGATGCGGGCCGAGTCTGGATCAGCACTCTCATAAGGACGTATCCCTTGTAGCTGGCGCATACGCCACACATCCCCTTGCTCACGTCCAAGCGCGACGAGGGCCGACGTCCAACGGTCTGCTCCCACACTCGTATCCAATCGCCAGCGTCCCAGGTGATGCGAACAGGCGACCACGCCGGGACGGATGCCTTCAGTCATCCAGGCCCGATTCACATAATAGCCAATTTCTGTGGTGATACGCACGAGATCGCCCGACGCCACGCCTATGCGTTCCGCATCACGAGGATGAATCCACACGGGGTTCGCATTGGAGATCTCATTGAGCCACTTCGCGTTCCCCGAACGAGTATGGATCAATGTCGGCAAGCGGAAGGTGGGTATAAGGAGGTACTCGCCCTGTTCGGCATTGATATTAGAGGGATGGACATGGCTATGAATGTAGCCCGGCGTGGCATATTCCGGCCAGCCCCATTCTTTGAGCGTGGCCGAGTAGAATTCCAGCTTCCGTGAAGGCGTAGCGAAACCTTCGAGTGCCTTGCCATCGACCATGACCCCAATCTTCACACCGGCGCGACTGATAGTGCCGCTCTCCTCGTCAACCTGGGAACCTTCCAGTTCGGCTGCTTGCAAGGCACGCTCGTTTAAGGAGAAGACGGGAGCTTTGTTCGCTGGAATTTCAAAGCAGCCATATTTGCGCATGTATTCCAGTGGCGTCAGCTTCTCTTTGGCGGCAGCCTCCGGTAGGCCGGGAACACTGTGTTCAAACATCCAGCGATAATATTCTTCAATGCTGAGCTTTTCGCCTGGGCGATAGGGCGACTCAAAGTACTTGCGTATGCCCAGACTCCCATCGGGATCGATGCGCCATGAGAGTTCAATCCAAAACTCATCCTCTTCCCACACCTCGCCTGGATTGGCCTGATAGGTATATTGCACAGGTTCGCCATGCCGCTCTTTATAGACACGCAATACCGGCTGGCGAAAGCCAATCCAGCGGGCAGCATGGGTTTCCTGGCTCATCAGATCATGGCGTTCGCTGCCAACTCCCATGGGGAGGACGTAGTCAGCATACCAGGCGGTCTCATTCCACGTGGGAGTCAATGCCGCATGCAACTCTATCTGTTGTTCATTGGTCAATGCCTCAATCCAGGCGGTACCATCAGGATTAGTCCAGACGGGGTTGTAGACGCGGGTAAAATAGGCCGCGACCTTGCCGCGCCCCTCGCGCAAAAAGTAGGGCAGCAATACACTCATCTCATAGTTTGCCAGGGGATATTCCGGCGGATACAGTAATTCGTTCCACACGTCGGGTGGGCCTGGTTTGAGGAAAGGCGTGGGTACGAATTTGTTCCAGCTAAAGGGAGCCGTCCCCCCAGGCGTACCGACACTGCCCGTGAGCACAGAGAGGAACCAGAGGGCGCGTGAGACCTGCCAGCCGCCGAGGTTGCCCGCGCTGGCCGCTCGCCAGGTATGGGCCGCGAAAGCCGTGCCAGCATGACCAATCTGCCGGGCGATATCGACAATCGTTGCCTCCGTAAGCCCACTCTCTTTGGCGGCAAAGGCAGGCGTGAACTCGGCGTACTGCTCGATCAGTAGTTCAATGAAGCGATCAAAGGTCTGCGGTTCATCAGGATGTTCAGCCGTCAGGAACGCTTGCCAGTTGACCCAGCGACGCATGTACTCGCGGTTATAGAGCTGTTCCGTCAGGATAATACGCGCCATTGCCAGGAGCACCGCCGCCTCCGAGCCAGGCCAGGTCGGCAACCAGTAATCGGCCATGCTGGCGGTATTGGAGAGGCGCGGATCCATCACCGCCAGTTTTGCCCCCTTCATTTTGCCCTCGATGATGCGCTGCGCCTGTGGGTTAAAATAATGGCCCGTCTCCAGGTGGGAACTGATGAGCAAGATGAAGCGGGCATTGGCATGATCCGGCGAGGGCCGATCAACCCCACACCAGATATGGTAGCCGAACCGTCCGGAGGATGAGCAGACGTTTGTGTGACTATTATGCCCATCGACGCCCCACGCTCCCAGCACGCGCTCCATGTAGCCGTCGTGTCCCGGTCGCCCCACATGATACATCACCTCGTCGCGGCGATCTTCAACGATAGCGGCACGGATTTTCGTCGCAAAGGTATCGAGTACCTCCTCCCAGTTCGTGCGCTCCCATTTGCCCTCACCGCGCTTGCCAGCACGCTTGAGTGGATAGAGAATGCGTTCAGGATCGTTGACCTGATTGATCGTTGCTGGCCCCTTCGCACAGTTACGCCCGCGACTGCCCGGATGGTAGGGATTCCCCTCAAAGCGTTTCACCCGCCCTGTCTCTTTATCCACGTAAGCCATCAGGCCGCAGCCCGCCTCGCAATTGAAACAGATAGTAGGAATTATCTCGTAGTGCTTCTCGACCTTACGTGGCCATGCCTTCGCATCGTATTCCACCCAATCATGCCAGCGTTCCTGTGGTGGACAAGATGCCAGGTCCCGCACGGTCATCTGCTCACCGCTCGGCGCGATATGCTGCTGTAAGGGTATCTCAGTCATCTATTACTCTCTGCTTTCTATTTAGCGCATGGACCAATATGGATGGCCTGTAGGGGCCGATTTATCGTGCCCATCGCCGATGTATCGGCCCGTCCCCAGGCCGATAAATCGGCCCCTACGATAGGTTTAACTCAACGGTACAATCTGTCCGGCCACCACGAAACAGTGTTCATAGGCGAACAGTCCGGCCAGTGCGCATAGACCCGCGATTCCGAGTAGTGCGGGTTGCGCGATGGGTAGCAGCAAGGCAATACACAGTAGGGCCAATGGAACAAGCGAGCCAAGCGTGAGAAATGCTCCCCAGAAAATACTGCTCAGCCCACCACTCCTGATATAGTGAGCCGCCGCCGCCACATGACTGTTACTATGTGCCCCAAAAACTTCCAATAGCACGAGCAGGAGATGCACGGCGATAGCAACAAGCAACACAATGGAAAGGAACGTCGTCAACGTCCTTCCGCTATTGAGGAGCCAGGCGAACAACCCTAGCACTGCCGCGCCAGCGAAGAGTGCCTGCACGAGCAGAATTGGCAACAGCAGTGGACTTTGCCAGAAATCACGCCCCTCAGCTTGCCCAAAGAGAAATGCGGTGTAACCTGCCGCCGCCGCCCCAAAGAGCGCGGCAGGAATGAGTAGCAAGCGCAAAAGTGCCGTCGCACCGAAGAGGGCTGCCCCAAACCATGCCGCCTCAATCAGGCCGAAGATGGCTAAAATGATGCCGCCCCAGACGAGCCACGAGGTGGGATTGGCCTTCGTAATCAAGAAAAGCGCACGGTCGGGACGCTTCAAGTCTACCACCAGCAGCACCAACGTAATGGCAACGAAGAGACCGCCAATCACAGGGGCAGCAATACCGAGTAAGGCATTCATCGTGCCACTGATGGGCGTGTTCAGACCGTAGAAGGCCAAGGCCAGTGCTGCCACGATCATCGCGCCCGCACCCAGGGCTTTCGTTCCCAGGTAGGTGGAAACCCGCCAGCCCCACGGCGCACTATTCTTGGGCGCATCGTAGACGACGTGAGCCTCGGTAGGAACACGTTGCTCTGGCACAAGTGGCTGATACGGCTTGAGCGGGTTGATAGTCTTGGGAGTACGCAGCGACTTGCTCCCATCAAACGCGCTTTCATCCCCGTGCTGGGGCTTGAGAATCGTGCTCCACATGGTCATATGTGGTAATTCCTGCGTCGCCACCTCTGGATTGATGGCGGCTTCTTCCGCTCCCAGATAATAAACATTTGGCCCCGTACCCTGCTCTGGCTTGCGTACCCGTACTGGCTCACGAGCGATGAGTTGGGCAAGCTCACTGGCTGGGTTATGCATATCACCGGCGATGATGGCATGTTCGGGACACACGACGACACACGCGGGTTCGAGACCAACTTCGGTACGATGGGCGCAGTAGTTACATTTTGCCGCGGTGTGACTATTCGGGTCAATGTAGAGAGCGTCGTAAGGACAGGCCTGCATACAGGACTTGCAGCCAATGCAACGGTCGGAGTCAAAGTCAACAATGCCATCCGCCCGTTTATAGAGCGCTTTGGTGGGGCAGATGGCAACGCAGGGCGCGTCAGTACAGTGATTGCAGCGGTTGACGAGAAAATAGCGACGCGAGTTGGGAAACTCGCCCTTTTCAATGTACTTGACCCATGTGCGGTTGACGCCGATGGGAACGTCGTGTTCGGCTTTGCACGCCACCGTGCAGGCATGACAGCCGATACACTTACGTTGATCAATGACAAATGCGTATTTGGTCATACTGCTCTGCTTCCCTCTCGTTAGTACGGCGAAACGGCTTGCAACACATCTTCTGGGGGATATGGGAATGCCGCTTCTTTCCCAAGTATACGAGAGGAGCCATCATTTGTCTAATGTATATTGCTCATGGAGGGCATCTTTCCCCCAGGTCTTGCACAGGTAGGTTTTTTTCAATACCCAGTTCCAGACCCTGTCATTCTGAGCGCAGCGAAGAATCTCGCTTGCCACACGGAGATTCTTCGCTGCGCTCAGAATGACAGTTCCCAGAATGACAGTCCTCAGAATGACAGTCCTCAGAATGACAGTCCTCAGAATGACAGTCCTCAGAATGACAGTCCTCAGAATGACAGTTCCCAGAATGACAGTTCCAGACCCTGTCATTCTGAGCGCAGCGAAGAATCTCCCTGCCACGACAGATTCTTCGCTGCGCTCAGAATGAAGGCGAGGAACCAGGCGTTGCAAAACCTACCTGTGTAAGCCCCCCAGGTACCCTCGCGGGTACCTGGGGGGCGAAGAAGGGGCTATTTTGGTTGGTAGGTGAGTACCACGACCCCAGAAGGACGCGCCTCGGTGTTGACCAACTTCAGCTTTACCTTCTCCTTGATGTTTTTGAAGAGCGGCTTGCCATCCCCCAAAAGGAATGGGTGGACCAACACCTGATATTCATCAATCAAGCCATAATTGGTGAGCGCCTGTACAATACTTGCGCTCCCGTAGATCACCATATCGCGCCCAGGCTCCTGCTTCAGTTGCTCGATCTCTTCGGGAACGATCTCTCTCAGCAAGGTGGAATTGTTCCATTCGGCACTCGGGAGCGTCTTGGAAAATACGATTTTGCGCATCGCATTCAATACGCGAGCATACGCCACCTCGCCCGGATCGGCACCCGGCCTGTCAGGGACATAGGGCCACGCTCCCGCAAAACTTTCATAGGTCACACGTCCCAGGAGCAACGTATCTGCCGCACTGACGAGATCGTACTCATAGTTGCCCATCGCTTCATCATAGACCTCCCCGACAAAACCCATCTCATTGTTTGGGCCTGCAATGAAGCCGTCAAGGGTGACCCATGTGGTGGTAATAATTTTTCTCGTGCTCTTCTCCTTATGTTGTGTTCGCAGCCTTATCCGTCCGCCTCCCATGATAGCACAAACGCTCTGCCGTTCAAGCGTGAACAGGCTTCTGGCAGGTTCATAGGAGTATTCCAAAACTGTGAGGCACAAGCGGAAATGTGGCAAACAGAATACCCCCCCTTGTAATCTCCCACCATCGCCCCTATACTGTTCCGCAAGCAGAGCCACTAAAAAGATATGCATAAGTAGAACAAGCAAAACGGTTGAGGATTTGTATTGATGGCATCACCGCACAATAACCAGCAAGTATTTTCCGACCATTATCTGAACGTCTCGCTGCCAGAACGCTCGGATTGGCAAGCACTCTCCGTTCAGGCAGAGCCAGTCATGGCACAGATTGACGCGCTTTTCAAGAAATATAAGCCGAGCGGGAAAGAGGCACAGGCAGAGTATCGCCTCGTTCGACCAATCCTGGAGGTGCTGGGACACACCTTTGAAGTGCAAGCATCGCTGGCTACACCCGCCGGGACAAAAACTCCCGACTACGTGTTCTACCGTGACGAGACGGCATTGGACGAAAACAAAGGGAAAAAACTGGACGACGTATTGCTCGCGGCACGCGCATTCGGCGTTGGCGACGCCAAATACTGGGATTGTCCCCTGGACATCGCCGTGAAAGGTGCCAGCAGCGATCCCTTTACCAATAAGAACCCTTCCTACCAGATAGCCTTCTACATCCAGCATAGCGGGCTGGAATGGGGCATTTTGACCAATGGGCGACTGTGGCGACTCTATCATAAAGATACCGCCCACAAACTTGATCACTACTACGAGGTCGATCTAGCGGCACTGCTCAAAAGCGGTGATAGCCGACAATTTCTTTATTTTTACGCCTTCTTCCATCGTTCCGCTTTTGACGCGCACCCTCTGGGCGTCGCCGCTATCCGCAAGGAGAGCATTGACTATGCCCAGGGCATCAGCGATACCCTCAAGAAGCAGGTCTACGAGGCGTTACGCTATGTGGCGCAAGGCTTTCTCGACCACCCGACGAACAAACTCTCCACTGAACATCAGGCGACACTCAAGGAGATCTACGATAACTCGCTCATCTTGCTCTATCGCCTGCTCTTCATACTCTATGCCGAGGCCCGCAACCTGCTGCCCATCAATGAAAGCGACGTCTACGCCGAAAATTACAGCCTCCGTTCGATGGCGCGAGCGATAGCCAGAGACCTCGACGCGGGCAGAATGTTGCGCTCCAATAGCACCCGGCTCTACCATCAATTGCAAGAACTCTTCGGCTTCATCAACATTGGCGACCCGCCCTTGAAAATCTCCACCTTCAACGGTGGCCTGTTCGATCCACAGCGTCATCCCTTTCTCGAACAGTACGAATTGGGCGATGCCCGCTTACAACAGGTCATTGCTATGCTGGCTCGCGTGCAAGGGCAATTCATCGATTACCGCGACCTCTCCGTGCGCAATCTGGGCACCATTTATGAGGGACTATTAGAATATCACCTGGAAAACACTGTAGCCAAAGATGATTGGACGATTGATCTGCTCAACGACAAAGGTGAGCGCAAGGTCACGGGCAGCTTCTACACGCCCGACTACATCGTCAAGTATATCGTGGATGCAACAGTGGGGCCGCTCCTACAGAGCGCGATTGCCCATGCTCCCAACGATAAAGCAAAAGTTGCGGCGGTACTGGCACTGAAAGTGCTTGATCCAGCGATGGGTAGCGGACACTTTCTCGTAGAGGCCACTGAATACATTGCTCGTTTTCTCGTCGAGCAGAACGTCCTGCCTGAAGGACTGACCAGGGAGGCCGAACTGGCTTACTGGAAACGGCGCGTGGTGCAATCCTGTGTCTACGGTGTAGACCTCAATCCGTTGGCGGTCGAACTCGCCAAGCTCTCCCTCTGGCTGAGCACCGTTGCCAAAGACCGCCCACTCTCCTTCCTCGACCATCACCTGCGCACAGGCAACGCCCTTTTCGGAGTACGCTTTGCCAACCTGACCAGGGCGCACAATGGCAACGGACACGGCTCGCCACGCAAAACGCGCAAACAGGAGCAACCCAAAGAACAAATGTCGCTCTTTGA
>JBPCJY010000090.1:0-11881 GCA_051004815.1 Ktedonobacteraceae bacterium | reverse complement strand
CTTGCACAGGTAGGTTTTTTGCACCACCCAGTTCCAGAACCTGTCATTCTGAGCGCTGCGAAGAATCTCCGTGCCACGAGAGATTCTTCGCGGCGCTCAGAATGACAAGGCGAGGAACCAGGCGTTGCAAAAACCTACCTGTGCAAGACCCTGGGGCGGGGCCGGAGAGGGTAGCCTACGCCACCACCACCGTCCTCGTCTCCGTCACATGCATATCGTAGCGAGCCAGTTCATGGAAGAAAGACTCAATTGGCACGCACATCTCCGGCCCAAAAGCACCACGTCGCGTGATTTCACCGCTGGCAAGCATATGTCCGGCAATAGCAAGCGGTGTCCCCGTATCAAGCGCACCCGCGCCAATCCCCCAGCGACGATAGGGCAGCACCACCACCTGATTCGTAATCTCCACCAGCTGCCCATCCGCCTCGCCAGCCACCACCACACGCAAAACATCGCAATCCTGTGGCTCGACATCCTCAACAGGGGCAGCTTCCAGCAGCTTCGCCAGCACGTCTCGTGGGGACACTTTAACGCCGCGCACATTGATCGGCTCATCGCTACCAAAACCAATATCCACCAGGAATTTCAGCTTGCTCAAGAAATCGCTGGGGAAGGCAATTTTGAACGAGACATAGCGTATGCCCTTCTCGCGGAAAGAGACGGGGAAACTCGCACACTCCGAATGCAGCGAATAGATAGCTGTGGCTCGCCCCACCGGCAAAGGAAAAATTAACTCTTCCTGGCCCGTCAACGGTTGCTGCGCATACCACTCCCCATTCTGGAAAACCTGTGGCGACTTGGTAAACTCATCCAAGATAGTGCGTATTGAGTATGGAGCCACCAGCGGGGCCGTTGTTGGCGTCTCATCGCCACAACCAAGTTGCACCTTGATACTATCCACGCGGTCGAGCTTATCCACGGCGGCACGAGCCAGCAGGTTCGTAATCCCCGGTGTCCCACCCATGCCCAGGATGGCCGTGATCCCCGCCGCCTCCGCCTCCTCGTGCAAAGCCATCAGCGTACGCGTCATATGGAAAAGACCGCCCAGGTCGGCGTAATGCACCTTCTCCTGTATACACGCTCGCAGTACGGGCAGGTTATATACATAGTCCACCGCGCTCAACACAACATCCGACCCGCGTATCAGCAGCGAAACCCGCTCAAAATCATTGACATCAATCTGCTTGACCACTATCTTACTACTCTGTAACGAGGCGGCGAGCGCAAGAGCTCGCTCCTCAGAGTAGTCAGCAATGGTGATTTGATCAATATCCGCGTATTCCGTCAGCGTGCGTACCGTGACGCGCCCCATCGCCCCGGCACCGCCCAGCACAACAATATGCATCTCAATTGCTCCTGTTTGCTATGCTACGGCGGTATCAGTATCAACGGCCTTGGGCGCAGGCGCAGGTGTTGTAAGCGTCGTCACAACCTCGCTCTTCACAGGCAATCCAGGCGTCGAAACGGTCGCGCTAATCTCCTGCAAGGTATCTTCCAGGCGATTCAGGATCGTATCAATCTCTTCGCGCGTAATCACCAATGGCGGCTCAACACGAATGACCCGTGAGTTATTCAGTGTACCCGATATCAGAACACCGCGTTTGAAAAGGCCCGAGGCGACCGCATAACCAATATCATCGTTGATGAAATGTTGACCAATCAGCAGCCCTTTACCGGTAATATTCGTGTAGATATCGCTATGGCGGGCGGCAATTCCCTTCAACTGCTCAATGAAGTATGCTCCCTTTTCAGCAGCTTGCTCAGGAATGCGCTCTTCCAACGTGACATTAATAGCGGCAATAGCAGCAGCACAGGCCAGCGGATTACCACCTGTCGTAGAGGTATGAATGAAGGGGTCGCTGTTCATCACGCTCCAGATCTTCGGGGTGGACATGAAAGCACCAATAGGCATGACGCCACCACCCAGAGCCTTCGCCGCGGTAATAATATCTGGCGCGACATCCCAGTTATCAACGCCCCACAGCTTGCCAGTACGCCCCATTCCGGTCTGCACTTCATCAGCAATCAACAAAACTTCATATTCATCACAAATCGTGCGCAGACGTGGCCAGAAATCATCGGGCGGCACAATCGCACCCGCTTCGCCCTGCACAGGCTCCATAATAACGGCAGCGATATCATTCCCAACTTCACGCGCAATACGCAACTGTTGTTCAACGGCATCGGCATCACCATACGGCACATGAAAAACATTATTATGCAGCGGCATAGCGGGACGACGGAAAATGGCCTTACCGGTGAGAGCCAGCGAACCCGTTGTTTTGCCATGGAAGCCGCGCACTGAGGCAATAAATCCGCTCTTCCGCGTATACAACTTGGCCAGTTTCATGGCACCTTCAACGGCCTCCGTGCCACTACCCACAAAAAAGCTATACTGGATATCACCCGGTGTAATTTCAGCTAACAAATGGGCCAACATCCCACGCAATGGATCAAGCAGTTCTTGCGTAGGCAATGGACTTTTCTCTAATTGTGCCTGTACGGCCCCCACGACTTTGGGATGCGCCCAACCAAGGTTGAAAACACCAAACCCACCCAGGCAGTCAATATATTCACGTCCCAGCACATCCTTAAAGGTTGCACCACGCCCCGTCCACTCGACTGCCGCGAAGTCACCTGCTTCGGCGACTGATTTACGATACTCGATAAAACCACTATTGTAATACTTGGCAAAGTTGCTAACGGTGGTCTCAACCAACCACTCAGCTTCACTCTTTCCTAACTGTGGCTTATGCACAATATCGAGGTAACGTTGAGAATCGTTGAGGGCCTTGAGTAAGCCATCGGTACTCATAAAAAACCTTTCTGATTAAGCGGTCTAATAAAGACATCCCACCCCGGCCCGCCAACCGGTTCAGCATTCGACAGCAGTTGTTACTCTCTACCATCTCAGAATGTTCATGCTTGTGGTAATGTTGCTTACACCTATCCCCTGGGATAGTCGTACTGAGAAACTAAGGAAGCTTGCTTTCGGATAGATACATGCTAGCCAAGGAGAAAGCTCCAAAAACAGTAAAGCGGTGAGCAAAAAATCAGGAGTTTCTCGCCTCTTCAAGACAAAGCGAGAGCGCGGGGGGAAGAAATCTCAGGTCACGGGTAACAAGTGGACAGGTGGAAGCCACGAAACACATAGAATTTCGGAATGTAGCGACCTCGTTTTTTACCTGCTATGTCTGTTACCTTCATGGGTGTACCACGCCTTTAGGGCTGTTCGCAGTCTACTTGGATTACCTCATATCCCAGTATAGCCGATAAACGAGCAAGAAAGCAAGCCTCATCGAAAATTGACAGACGTTTCATTTCTCAGTTGTCTTCGTTCAGCCAGTTCCCTCTCATCAAGATCTCTTCCTGCTGTGAACGGTAAGGTCTGAGGGCAGATGGGCCGAGGCTTGATAAGCGGCAGCACGATCTGGTGAATCTGCTGGAAGATGGTTCCCACCTCCTTCCACTGCTCGTCTTTCACTGGGAGGTTTTTTGAAGCGCGCCGGCTTCGCCTGTCATGCTGAGCGCCGCGAAGAATCTCTCGTCGGGCCGCACGGAGATTCTGCGCGGCGCTCAGAATGACATTCCCCCTCGCCGATGCCTTTCCCCAAAAAACCTTCCAGTGAAAGCCACTGCTCGTCCGTCATCCCCGTCAAGCTGGTATCCCCGGCGATCCAGGGGTACACGATCACCGTCCAATCCTCTAGCTGGATCCACAAAGCACCGCTCCTGCTAGGAATGGGAGCCACGACAAATGTGATCCCCTGCTCGTTGAGATAGTGGGGAACCAGACACCGTGGTGCGTAGAGAGGTCGAGACGTGACTTTAAGCGCATAGGGAGTTCCCTGCTCGCTCACCGCACGATATATCCCGGCGTTGTAATCATGTCCCAGGGGAAGAAACTCAAGCGTGACAGGGCTTAAGTCATACTGGTCCTGTAAACAGACTCGCAGGTGTTCCTCTGAAATCCTCGGTGGTTCACGCATAGCTCCACTTGTCCCATTCTGTCTTTTCTTTTACCAGCAGTAGTACCCAGTTCTATTAGCTGGTACAAATTTTTTGCAAAGGGTACTACCAATATGTGTCAAGCATCCTTTACGTCGGTTTCCACCCCATCTACCCCATTCACCCTCCTGAGCAACTCCACCGTTCCCTGTCTACCATCAACCCGCACCCAATCCCCACTATGCAGACGCATCGTCGCATTGCCGCAGCCAACGACAGCGGGAATACCCAGTTCGCGTGCCACAATCGCGGCATGCGACAGCGGCGCACCAACATCGGTCACAATCGCGGCTGCGCGGGGGAATAGCGGCGTCCAACCAACATTCGTCACAATCGTCACCAGAATCTCGCCGGGTTGCAACTGGTCGCCCTCCTCGGCTGTGGCAATCACCCTCGCCCGACCTTCGACCACGCCCTCCACACCCGGAAAACCCGTGATCGTCGAGCTTTCGGGCGCACGAGTGCCACCACTCGCGTCGAACACGTCACTGCGCCGCTGCGGGTCCGTCGCCCACTTGAATGGGTCGAAATGCCCACGAATAAGCGTCGGATACGCTGGCAATGCACGGTAGCGTTCATAAAGCGCACTTCTGGCCGGAATATGTGCCAGAGCCTTCTCATCACCGCCAAGGACAGCCAGCACCTCATCAATCGACAGAAAGAACAGCGCATCACCCAGCCCGGTCAGTTCACCGGCACGCAAGACAAACGCACGCAGCACCCTGAATACGCGAATCACCTCCGAACGCGCCACTTCCCGTTCGTGGAACACCGCCACCGCCTTGTCGATACGCCGACGCATCCTCGCTGCCTTGCGCGGATAGCGTTGCTGAAATCGCTTCCATGCTGTCGCCTGTGCCTCCTGCTGGCGGGTGAGCAGCGTCTGTACATCCACCGGAGCCTCGCGTAATGCCGCAAGCTGCTGATCAATCCAGTCAGGGTCCTCCACTGGACGCGGCAGAGAGACCTCGAACTCGTGCGGACAACGGTGGCCGTACTGCCGCACAAAGGTCGCACGGTCGATCTCGCCGTGCTCCAACTGCGCGAGGCCCACCAGCAGCCCAAGGCTCGCTAGATGGTTCGCACCAACGCTCAGCCCTGACAGCAGCGCATTGGCATCAGCCTCGCCCACTAGCTTGCGCAGATCGCCGCGTACCATGACAAGCGAGTTCCTATCCTGTCTGGTTACGGCCTCCAACATACCGCTGCATTCACGAAAAAAGGGTCCCAGATCAGTCTGCCACAAATCGATCAATTCCGCAGTGCTGGACGCCGCCTGAATCCGGATCTGTAACGTCTCGCAGTGTGCTGGTGCCTCATCGAAGAACGCTGGCAGCTTCGCCATATTGGCACGCACACGCCGTTGCAGACGTACCACGATCGGCAGCATTGCCCTCAGCAAGTGCCAGCGTGACACCGAGAGCAAAGGAATCTCCAAGCCGTCAGGGACACGCCCGAAAGCCTCCTCAATCGATGCCTTGAACCCCTTTTGGCCTATACCGAACAGTTTGGCTATCGTCATGGTCAAGCTCATGTTCAGGTAAAATCGTCCACCAATGTTCCCTATCGGCTGGTACTCCCTGATCCCTTTCGCAAACATCGGCGATGTCGCCTCGGACATGAATACTTCGATCAGCGACCATGTGCAGGGCGTCATCACGTCAGGCACCGCTTCACCCAGGTTCCCGTTCGTCCACAAAGAGTCGCTGGCTAAACTGTCGTTCCACTCCTCGATCGCCACATTGTCACCACGCAAAGTGGTAATCGGGCGAGCCTGCACGATGGAGAAACGACCATCCTTCATCGCCCACTCAATATCCATCGGCTGACCATACAACTCCTCAATCCGCACTCCGATGCTTGCCAACTCAGTCGCCTGCGCAGCAGTCAGTACCGCCGTTTTGCGCTTATCCGCGGGGACAGGCTCCTCGTGCGTGCCTTCGGCTGTGCGCACCGTCATCACATCCTTCTCAGCGATGTCCTGCTGGATAATGGCCCCGCTCGCCTTCTCAACGACAATAGTATCGGGCGTGACCAGCCCACCAACAATTGCCTCACCCAATCCCCAGGCTGCATTTATCATTACCTGCTCACGCGCTCCGCTCAGCGGATTCGCGGTGAAGAGGATACCCGCCGCGTCGGCTGCTACCAGTTCCTGTACCACCACCGCCAAGCTCACATCTTCGGGCGCAATGCCATGACGTGCGCGATAGCCAATTGCTCGCGCTGTCCACAGCGAAGCCCAGCAGCGTTTGACGGCATCGAGTACCATCACATCGCCCTGCATGTTGAGATACGTCTCCTGCTGACCAGCAAACGACATCTCAGGCAGATCTTCAGCTGTGGCGGAAGAACGCACCGCTACGGGCAGATCGCCCCCACCGAGCGCACCATACGCACGAACTATCTCCGCGGCAATCTCATCCGGTATCATCCCCTGTGCAAAAAGCTGGCCAATCTGTCTGGATGCCTCTTCGAGTTCAGTCGGATCATCGCCAGTGGCAGCCGAGACAGCCGCCAGAATCTTCTCTTGCAGCCCATTCTCCTCGACAAAACGGCGATACGCTGCCGTGGTGACATAAAATCCAGGTGGTACAGGCAAGCCCGCCGCTGCCATCCGTGCCAGCGAAGCACCTTTGCCCCCCACTTGCAAAAGCTGGGCGGAGGCATCATCCAGTGCCAAAACGAGAGACACATGTTGTTCATTGCCCAAAGGCGAACTCTTCTGAAGGGTCATGATTCCACTTCTTTCTGAAACTGTTCCTGTGCCATTTCCATAGCCCGATTCAGGTACTGCATAAAAGCACGCGAAACGGCTTGTAATTCATCGGATGGGGCAGAGCGGCCACGTTCAAGGGTACAATGCACCGTCTCAGCCATCAACTCCGCAAGCTCCTCGTCAGACAGCGTGAAGCCGTCCGGCATCAACGGCGCAACAAAGAAAAATCCCATAAAAATTGCGCTAAACATATACACTTGCGCTTGTAGGCTGAGATCAGTACGCACCAAACCATACTCGCGCAGCAATTCAAGGTAGATGGTGAAGCCCACCAGCTTATCCGCGTGGGCAACCCTGTTCTGCTCGCTATGCGCCAACTTCCCTAACACATCCATATCGCCCAGAAGCACTGCCTTCAGCAACGGGCGTTTCATCAGCCCCAGTGCCGAATGTTTGAGTATCCCCCGCAACGTCGCACCCTCTGGATCATGCTCAATGCGCTGCTTGATATCCTCTGCCAATCCCAGCTTTTCACGCTTTATAAGTGCCCCGAATAGCTCTTCCCGCGTTTTCCAGTGCAGATACATCGTCCCTTTCGCCACTCCCGCCTGCCTGGAGACATCGTCGAGCGTAGTCTTCTGGAAGCCCCAGCGCAAAATCAATACCGCCGCCGCATCCAGGATGCGCTCTGCTCGCTCACGTCGCCTGGAAACCTCAGACTCGCGTATACCTACTCCCTGACCCTGCTTCGCCAAACGTCTTCTCCTTCGTTGTCAATAAAATGACCATTTCAGTTTAATTAGTCATATGCCTGTCTTTGACAAAGATACCATGCAGAAAATGAAAAGTCAAGACTGAAATTCTGGTGATTACCCATAAGTCGGCCAGAGATTCTTCGCTGCGCTCAGAATGACAGAACTTCCGGTTGTCATTCTGAGCGCAGCGAAGAATCTGTCGTGCAGCAGACTCGACTCACGTCACCTTTGAGACTTATGGGTAATCACCAGTGAAATTATCGAAAATGTTATACTATCTGCAAGGAGGTTGGCTATGAACAAATTTGATCAAAAGGTGGTATCGGCACGCGCTCCCATCGCGGCTACCGTCTTCACTATCCTCAGCGTCCTTCTGTTTCCGGTTACGCTGCTTGGCTACGTGTTCTGGCTCGGCAAAGCCTACCTCGCCAGGCGCACGTCGGACGTATCAATGACAGCGCAAGGGCCGCTTTCTGCACGCTGGACCCAGCATATTCTCGGTACCAGGCGCGATGAGCCATCGAATCGGCTGATGATAGCACTGCCCAACGTCCCGCCTTGGCCTTACGTCTCGTGGCAGGCCCGCTGCTGCTCGCGCATGGCGTGAGCGGCTACGTGCCGAAGGCTTTCAGGTACCCCTTCGAGGGCGACATTCCCATGCAATACGAGGCTTCTGCTCGCGTGACATTTTTCGATTCCGTTGTCGATCGCTACCTCGCCGACGTCGCACAGTTTGTCATCCTTGGCGCAGGCTTCGATACACGCGCTTTCAGACTGCCCAAGGACGCACAGGTTCAATCCTTCGAGGTCGACGCCCCTAAGACACAGGCCATCAAGCGCGAGATGTTGCGGAAGGCTGGCATCGACTCGGCTGGGGTCACGTTCGTAGCCGCGGACTTCGAGAAGGAGGATTGGCTCAGTCTGCTCGTGGATGCAGGTTTCGATACCAGCAAACCAGCCCTATTCCTGTGGGAGGGTGTGATCATGTACCTGGACTGGGAAGCCGTCGAGGACACGCTGCGCAAGATCGCCAGCACCGCCAGGGGCAGCCTCGTCGCGTTCGACTACTTCACAACCGAGGTCCTCGAGTCGCGGGCACTCTACTGGCGGTTCGCGAGAGCGAGCACCAGGGTCGGCGGTGAACCGTTGAAGTTCGGCATCGATAGCACACCGCCGTCGAGCGAACGCCGCGCCGAGTTGCTCCAGTCTTGCGGACTCTCACTCGGCGAGCATCGCACGCTGGGGAAAGAGACAGAAGGGAAACGCGCATGGGGCGGCTTCGCAACTGCAATCGTCAAGTAAGCACAGAGACAAATACCATGCCAACAGCGTTTTCTCTGGTGATGACCCATACATTAAGGTTACATGAGTTGGGTCTGCTGGTCGAAGGCGCACGACAGATTCTTCGCGGCGCTCAGAATGACAACCGGAAGTTCTGTCATTCTGAGCGCAGCGAAGAATCTCTGGCCGACTTATGGGTAATCACCAGCGTTTTCTCCCTTGACAAACGAATGGCCGATCATTAATATATTTCCTGTTCCACTCTTAAAAGAAAGATAATCTATGTTGAAAAAAGCTTTTCGTTTCGGTGTTGTCACTGGCAGTCATGCATCACGTTCGGCCTGGATTGCTCTCGCACAACGCGTAGAGGAACTGAGCTACTCCTCTCTTCTTTTACCGGATGTCCTGGGTACGCCACTGGCAACGCTCACCGCACTCGCTGTGGCTGCCACCGTCACCACGAAGCTGCGCGTCGGCAGCTACGTAATTGTAATGATTATCGTAATCCTGCCCTCCTCGCCAGAGAGATAGCAACGCTGGACCTACTCTCCGATGGTCGCGTAGAACTTGGACTGGGTGCAGGCAACTGGCCCCACGAGTACCAACAGCTTGGCATCCCTTTTGACAAGCCTGGCACACGCGTCTCTCGCTTTGCGGAAGGATTGTCCATCATCAAACAGTTCTTTACCGCCGAAACCGTCAATTTCTCCGGCCAATACTATACAACCACAGCACTGCGCCCTGTTCCCAGACCTGTGCAGCAACCACATCCTCCCATCGTTATCGGCAGTTCCGGTCGCCGTATGCTGACCATCGCGGCCCGTGAAGCCGATATTATTCTGCCAATCTCCACGCAGAGAGCCGATTTAGAGGAAAGGATCAGCTGGATACGCGAGGCCGCAGGTGAACGCTTTGAGCACCTGGAACTCGGTAAGGCTGCCTTTGGCATTGAATTGACCGACAGCCCCGTCGCTGCCGCACCCGCCTTCCCCGGCATGCCAGTAGAAGTACGCCCAATGACCACACAGCAGGCTGTAGAGCACCTATTGGAGCAACGCGAACATCTAGGCATCTCCTATATCCAAATTCAGGAAAGGCAACTAGAAAACTTCACCCCCGTGCTCGCCCACCTGAACGGCAAATAGCCCTGCCTTTCCCCCTCCCCTACAGCCACAAAACCGCCGTAGGCGCACAATTTATTGGCGCACCGCCGATTGATCGGCTCGTCCCTATCAAATGGAACTGAACCCCATGGAGAGAGGCGAAAATCTCTCGGTCGTGCGTAGGGACAGGGGGAAGCGGGGTTGTGGACGTGGGGGCCTTGTGCCTGTCCTCGTCCTGTGGGAAGGGTCGAGACCCCCACCCGGACAGACACAAGGCCCAATACATTTCAATTAAGCCACGCCCTGCCGCCGCGGGGGGTCCCTCTACTATGGGCGCGAGAACCGCGTCGGAGGCGCATTCGTCCATAGTAGGGGGACCCTGTCTGGGGGACAGGTAACCCCTCGCGGGTACCCTGGGGGCGGGGCGAGGGCGGATCATTCGACCTTAAGTGAATTGTATTGGGCACAAGGCCCCCGCATCCCCGCCACAGCCACCCCTGTCCCTACACACCACAAAACGCTCAATGCAAAAATGAACTTCCCCTTGCGCTATCCTTTCACTGGGAGGTTTTTTGAAGCGCGCCGGTTTCGCCTGTCATGCTGAGCGCAGTAGCCGAAGCCCTGAGCGCAGCGAAGGGGAAGAATCTCCATGCAGCCCGACGAGAGATTCTTCGCTGCGCTCAGAATGACATTCCCCCTCGCCGATGCCTTTCCCCAAAAAACCTCCCAGTGAAAGCTTGCGCTATCCCCCCTCATACGCTACACTAATCAAACCGTCATAGGCGTGGATTAAGTCCGCCAATACATAGCCAGGGAGGGGAACAGGGTCACATGCAAATCACCGCCACACATAAGAAAGCCATTGACCACTACTACAAAGAACTCGCCTCATACCAGGCGCAAAACGTCACCCATGAAACCGCCGTGCGCTCAGCTTTTCAGAACTTGCTCGCCGCCTTCGCACAAACCGTCAACTGGACGCTGATACCAGAACAAACCCTCGCCAATGGCAAACGCCCCGATGGCACACTACGTGACGCGTTTTTCCCCCGTGGCTACTGGGAAGCCAAAGATACCAAAGACGATTTGAAGCTAGAAATCCGCAAAAAGATCGCCACCGGCTATCCCATCACCAATGCCATCTTTGAAGACACGCGCCGCGCCATCCTCTACCAGAACGGCAAAGTAGCATTAGAGATAGACCTGACCCAAAAGGATCAGATCATTGACCTCTTACGACTTTTTTTCAGTTATACCGAGCCAGATATCGCCACCTTTGAAGCCGCCGTCGCTGAATTTAAGCAGCGCATCCCTACGCTTGCCCATGACCTGCTCGAACGCATCAATGAGGAACATGCCCGCAATGCCAAATTCGTAGCCGCCTTCGCCACCTTTTTAGAGCTATGTCGCACCTCCCTTGACCCACAAATTAGCCGCGCAGTCATCGACGAAATGCTTATCCAGCACCTCTTAACCGAACGTCTCTTCCGCACCATCTTCCAAAACCAGGATTTCGCCCGTCGCAACGTCATCGCCGCGGAAATCGAGAAAGTCATCGAAGCCCTCACCAGTCGCGCTTTCAACCGCCATGACTTTGAAAAATCCCTCGATCGCTTCTACATCGCCATCGAAGGAGCCGCCCGCACGCTCGATAGCTGGGCCGAGAAACAGCACTTCCTCGATACCGTCTATGAACGTTTCTTCCAGGGCTTCTCCATCAAACAGGCCGATACCCACGGCATCGTCTACACCCCGCAGGAGATCGTAGACTTCATGTGTGCCAGCGTGGAAGAGGTGCTCCAACGCGAATTCCACACCTCACTCTCGACCCCCGGCGTCCAGGTGCTTGACCCCTGCACTGGCACCGGCAACTTCATCGTCAACATCCTGCGCCGCATCTCCGGCAGCACCTTAGCCACCAAATACGCCAACGACCTCTACTGCAACGAAATCATGCTCCTCCCCTACTACATCGCCTCCCTCAACATCGAACACGCCTACTACGAACGCACCGG